>NZ_CEZLMY010000005.1:21028-25445 GCF_983033635.1 Psychromonas sp.
ACTGTATTCCAGCTGCCTGTAGAAGCGCAGGCTTCGACTAAAGGCTACACGCTGGCGCAAAAAATGGTTGGTAAAGCATGCGGCGCAGCAGGCGTTCGTGCCGGTCAATACTGTGAGCCGAAAATGACAACGGTTGGTTCGCAAGATACAACTGGTCCGATGACGCGTGATGAACTGAAAGATTTAGCCTGTTTAGGTTTCTCTGCTGATTTAGTAATGCAGTCTTTTTGTCATACGGGTGCATACCCTAAACCGATTGATGTTATTACCCATCACACCTTACCTGACTTTATTATGAACCGTGGTGGAGTTTCTCTTCGCCCGGGGGATGGCATAATCCACTCTTGGTTAAATCGTATGTTAGTACCTGATACGGTAGGTACAGGTGGTGATTCTCATACACGTTTCCCAATTGGTATCTCTTTCCCTGCGGGATCAGGTTTAGTTGCATTTGCAGCTGCAACGGGTGTAATGCCACTTGATATGCCTGAGTCAGTATTAGTTCGCTTTAAAGGTGAATTGCAACCTGGTATCACACTGCGTGATTTAGTTAATGCGATTCCACATCAAGCGATTAAAGACGGACACCTAACAGTTGAAAAAGCGGGCAAGGTAAATATTTTCTCCGGTCGCGTGCTTGAAATTGAAGGTCTGCCAACACTTAAAGTGGAGCAAGCATTTGAGTTATCAGACTCATCTGCAGAGCGCAGTGCCGCAGGTTGTTCAATTAAGCTTGATAAAGAGCCAATTATTGAATACTTGAATTCGAATATTGTGATGCTTAAATGGATGATCGCTGAAGGTTATGGTGATGTTCGTACAATCACCCGTCGTATCGAAGAGATGGAAGCCTGGCTGGCTAATCCAGAGTTAATGGAAGCGGATAAAGATGCTGAATATGCTGCAATTATTGAAATTGATTTAAATGAAGTAAAAGAGCCAATTGTTGCTTGTCCAAATGATCCTGATGATGTAAAACTGTTGTCAGAAGTAGCGGGTCAAAAAATAGATGAAGTCTTTATCGGTTCATGTATGACAAATATCGGTCATTTCCGTGCAGCAGGTAATCTGTTGGATAAATATAACGGTCAATTACCTACGCGTTTATGGGTTTCTCCGCCAACTAAAATGGATGCAAGCCAACTTTCTGATGAAGGTTATTACAGTATTTTTGGCAGAGTCGGTGCACGTACTGAGATGCCGGGCTGCTCACTATGCATGGGTAACCAAGCGCGTGTAGGTGATAATACAACTGTTGTTTCCACTTCAACACGTAATTTCCCGAACCGTTTAGGTAATAATGCAAATGTATATTTAAGCTCGGCAGAGTTAGCTGCGGTTGCGGCGATTGAAGGTAAATTGCCAACTGTTGCAGAATATATGAAATATGCTAAATCATTAGATGCCGTAGCAGCTGAAACTTACCGTTATTTAAATTTTGATCAAATCAAAAATTACACAGATAAAGCTGATACAATCATCTCAATTAAAGAGGCATAACACACTGCATCAATAAGATAAGTGTCATCTGTTTTATAAAAAACTGTTCTCATTTGAGAGCAGTTTTTTTTACGTAAGTGATTGATCTGTTTTATCCTAAAGCAAAAATATTTTACAAAAAGGTAACAAAACTTGAATTAGCTTGTTTTTTCACCTAATTTTGATAAAGTACATAGTAATGATAAAAAAAAGAGGCTGACTAGCAGCCCGATAAATTAGTAATAGTAACGCTATTACTTTAATCTGAATCTAATAAATGGGTGCTATTATGTTAGAAAAAAGTTTAGTTGTGGGTGAATACCACATAGATACCAGTCAAAATAGTTTAATTCATGGAAGCCGTAAGGTTTACTTAGGCCCTTTACGTACATCACTGCTACATTTTTTATGTAAAAATGTAAATACAGTGGTAACGCGTGAAGATCTTGCTCAACATGTATGGGGTCGTTTAGTGACTGACCATACTATCAATCAGCATATCTCTCAGCTTCGCAAAAGTATCGGTACATTGAGCCTGCACGGTTTAAATATCTCTACTATTCCTAAGCGTGGTTATATTGCTCGTATGGAAGGTGTTGGTATCTCAACTGAGAATCAAGTATCTCCAATTACGCAAGGTGAAAGCTCAGTTAACGCAATCAGTAATATGAAAGTATTAATTGTTGAAGCGGAAGCTGCTGAACGTATTCAACTAATAGAGCAATTGGAAAGCGTTGAAGTTGCATATGTTGAAGGTGTAGCAACAACAATTGAAGCTGAGCGCTCTGTTGCCCTGCAAGATTTTGACCTTGTTATCATTGATTCATTACTTGCAGAAAATGCAGGCATTGAATTAATCAAACGTATCCGTACAGGTCAAACTTCAGCTTCAGCTGATATCTGCATCTTAAGCGCACACTTTGATGTTCAACGTGAATTGTTAGGTCTAAACAGTTTATTGGATGTTCAAGGTTTATTATTAAAACCATTTGAAGTAAACCGTTTAAAACAGATGCTAATGGTTGCAAGCAAATCAAATGTAGTTTTAAAACCACAAGCAGCATATGAGCTTGTGCCTACAGATGTCTTAAATATCGCAGAGCAAAAGAAAGCAATTAACGAATAAGCTATTTATTGCCCCATTTTTTGGGGAAATATCTTGCAATAAAGGCTCTAGTGGAAACGCTAGCGCCTTTTTTTATTTGGCGAACGCTATTTTTTCTCCTTTATTTTTATAAATATTCTTTAAATCACTTCACTAAGGCATGGCGAGTTATCATATTAAATGAGATTTATTTACCCTAACTTATTAATAATAAAGCTCAGTAGTTCATGGGGTTAGCTGTAAAAGTATTCTATTAATCGCTTTTATTAAGAAAGTGTTTATGTTGGAAATTGTCAGTTTCTATTTTTTGCATCGGATTAAATAATAAAGATATTGATATGCACGATTAATGTTTGCTAAAATCCTTTCTCAATTCGCTAGAGATATGTGATTCTGATGGGAAATAATGTAGTAATTCTTGGCACTCAATGGGGTGACGAAGGTAAAGGTAAGGTTGTAGACCTACTTACAGACAAAGCGCAATGGGTAGTTCGCTATCAAGGTGGACACAATGCGGGTCATACACTTGTAATTGATGGAGAGGTAACAGTTCTTCATCTGATTCCATCAGGCATCCTGCGTGAAAACGTAAAATGTGTTATCGGTAATGGCGTGGTGTTAGCACCTGACGCGTTACTGAAAGAGCTTAAAATGCTTGAAGAGCGTGGTGTACCTGCTAAAGAACGCCTTTCAATCAGTGAAGGTTGTCCTCTAATTCTTCCGTACCATGTCGCACTTGATGTTGCTCGTGAAAAAGCGCGTGGCAATAAAGCTATCGGTACAACTGGTCGTGGTATCGGTCCGGCATACGAAGATAAAGTTGCTCGTCGTGGTTTACGTGTTGATGACTTATTCAACATGGAAACATTTGCTGTAAAACTTAAAGAAGTTATCGAATATCATAACTTCCAATTAGTTAACTACTACAAAGTTGAAGCGGTTAGCTATGAAGAAGTACTGAAGCAGATGCAAGATGTTGCCGATCTGCTTAAAGGTATGGTTATTGATGTAACAGATGAACTGGATAAAGCCCGTTTACGTGGTGAAAATATCTTGTTTGAAGGCGCACAAGGTACGCTACTTGATATCGACCATGGTACATACCCGTATGTAACCTCTTCAAATACAACTGCAGGTGGCGTAGCTACTGGTAGTGGTTTTGGTCCTACACATCTTGATTACGTGTTAGGTATCGTTAAAGCTTACACAACACGTGTTGGCTCGGGTCCTTTCCCAACTGAATTATACGATGGTATCGATAAATTAGATCCAGCGGGTAAACATCTTGGTACTGTAGGCCATGAATTTGGTGCTACAACAGGTCGCTTACGTCGTACTGGTTGGTTTGATGCTGTTGCAATTAAACGTGCCGTACAGCTAAACAGCATTACAGGTTTCTGCTTGACTAAACTAGATGTTTTAGACGGTTTAGAAGAGATCAAAATCTGTACTGCTTACAAAATGCCTGGTGATAAATTAGTAGATGTTCCACCAATGTCTGCCGATGGTTATGAACTTGCTGTTCCAGTTTATGAAACTATGCCAGGTTGGAGTGAAAGCTCATTTGGCGTAACATCGTTTGATGCATTACCTGAAAATGCTAAAGCATATATAAAACGCTTAGAAGAAGTGACTGGCGTGCCAATGGATATTATTTCTACTGGTCCAGATCGCAATGAAACAATGATTCAGGTTAACCCGTTTAACTAATCATTTGCGAAGCTAATCATTACTAAACTGTAGTGATTAGCAGCAATAAAGCATGATGTGTTAAAACCTAACCCGTTTAACTAATCATTTGCGAAGCTAATCATTACTAAACTGTAGTGATTA
>NZ_CEZLMY010000005.1:25545-43703 GCF_983033635.1 Psychromonas sp.
GCAGCAATAAAGCATGATGTGTTAAAACCTAACCCGTTTAATTACATCATTTGCTCAAAGCTTAATAAAAAGCCCTTATCATTGCAAAGTGATAAGGGCTTTTTTGATCTGCACTAGCAAATAGCGGCAAATGATTGAAATTGGCCGCATTACAGCGAGACTAAATAAATCTCCTTGAGCTGGTAAGACCTCTGCTCACTTACTTATCCAGCAGTTGCAAGGGAGAGGTGACAAATATAACACTGAAAATACCTGCAACCAATTGATTTATCCTTCAAAACATGAGAGCTCTACATTTTTACTCTGATATTTGTCCGCAGTGGGTACATTATCATTTTGTGATTTTAGCCACATAATGGGACCGCTCCCATTTTAATAAGTAGGTTTTCTGTTACTATTTCTCTTATGGGATCGGTCCCATAGGTTAACTCTCACAACAGAAGGGATAATGAAATGAGTAAAATTGATCAGAAACAAGTTGAACGTTTAGTTGAACTTATCGGGGGGGCAGGCAATATAGCAAGTGTGAGCCATTGTTTAACGCGCTTACGTTTTGCCTTAAGTGATCCTGAATTAGCAAGTGTTAAAGAAATAGAAAAGATTCCAATGGTAAAAGGCTGTTTTACCAATGCGGGTCAGTTTCAAATCGTGATTGGAACTGAAGTTGATGAAGTCCATAAAATGTTAACTAATATAACTGGTGGCGACGGGGCCGATAAAGAAGCGACAAAAGCGGCTGCACGACAAAATATGAATCTGCTTGAGCGAAGTATTTCTCATATGGCGGAAATTTTTGTACCTCTTTTACCGGCAATTATTACGGGTGGTTTGATTCTAGGTTTTCGAAATGTTATCGGTGATATCCGCATGTTCGATGGTAAAACCTTGGTTGAAATTAGCCAGTTTTGGGCAACGGTTCACTCTTTCCTTTGGTTACTTGGTGAAGCTATCTTCCACTTCCTGCCAGTTGGTGTTTGTTGGGCGACAGTGAAAAAACTGGGAGGTACACCGATTCTCGGTATTGTGCTGGGTATTACATTGGTTTCGCCACAATTGATGAATGCTTACGGCATTGGTTCGGGAACGCCAGATGTTTGGGACTTTGGTTTCTTCGCGATGGAGAAAGTCGGTTATCAGGCGCAAGTTATCCCGGCTATCTTAGCTGGTCTGGCATTGGCGATAATTGAAACAAATCTTAAACGCATTATTCCTGCATACTTGTATTTAGTAATTGTGCCATTTGTGTCAATTATTATTGCTGTTGTACTAGCGCATTCGATTATCGGTCCATTAGGACGTGAAATCGGTAATGGTGTTGGTTATGCCGCTAAAGTTGCAATGACGGGTGATTTTGCCGTGTTAGGTTCGATGGTCTTTGGTTTCTTCTATGCGCCATTGGTTATTACCGGTATTCACCACACGACAAATGCGGTTGATTTGCAGTTAATGCAGGATATGGGTGGCACACCAATCTGGCCGCTAATTGCCTTATCTAATATTGCACAAGCTTCAGCTGTTGTTGGTATCATGTGGATTAGTAAAAAACATAACGAACGTGAAATCTCAGTACCTGCAGCAATCTCTGCTTACTTAGGTGTAACTGAGCCAGCTATGTACGGTATTAACTTAAAATATAAATTCCCTATGTTATGCGCAATGATCGGCTCTGCAGTTGCAGCTGGTATTTGTGGGATGGCGGGTGTTATGGCGAACGGGATCGGAGTAGGTGGATTACCAGGTATCTTATCGATTCAACCACAATACTGGGCAGTGTATGCACTGGCTATGTTGGCGGCAATCGCAGTGCCAATCGTATTAACAGTTATACTTCATAAGCGCGCCGAGAAAAAAGGTGAGCTTGAGCAAGCTGATATAATTGATGATGAGTTACAACCTGTAACTAACTAATTATCAATAAAATGAAATTAACCGTTGAGTATTAAGTTGTACTCAACGGTTTTTTATTAATTAAATAGTGTCCAATAGTTAATATACCAAACTACGTGAAGATATATACCCAAGCCACATTAAGATGCAGGAATCAGCCAGCCGATAAATGATGAGATTCTAGGCTGAAGGTTGATGATCTAGCATTCTAAATCAAAGCCTTCTAACAACGAAGAACATCGTTTATCGGCTTGCCCTTCGGAGTTTTGCCCGAAAGCTAGTACTGCGTTGCAACGCTTGAAAAGGGAATACCATTCTCATCATGTTACGCCTTGTTCTAGCATCCGGCGAAGCTCTGAATCTGCATCTTGAAATGCTTTGGGTATAAATTCAGAAATAAACGCGGTAAGGGTGTGTTATGTGAAATTTATGCTTTACTTTCAATTATTTTAGGGGAAAAAAAATGTTATCTGTTGTTGCTGATGTTGGTGGTACAAATATCCGACTTGCTGTTTGTGATCTTGAAACCGGGGAGTTAAGTAAATTAAGAGAATTTGCTTGTGCAGAATTTGTAACACTTGATGCTGCACTTGTTCAATACTTTGTAACATTGCAGGGTGAAGTTAAACATCTTTGTGTTGCTATTGCCTGTCCAGTTGAAGATGATCATGTCGTGATGACAAATTTAAGTTGGGAGTTTTCTAAGCAAGCACTTAAAGAGAAATTAAAGTTAGAATCTTTATATGTGATTAATGACTACACTGCAATTTCATTAGCTGTGCCATTTGTTTCTCAAGAAGAAAAAATACAAATTGGTGGTGGTGAAGCTCAAAATGATGGTGTAACAGCAGTATTTGGTCCGGGAACGGGGCTCGGTGTTTCACATATTGTTAAATCGGCGGGTAAATGGATAAGTTTAGATGGTGAAGGTGGACATGTAAGCTTTACTCCTAATACACGTGAACAAGCTGATGTTTTATTCTTTTTACAAGAGCAGTTCGGCCACGTTTCCGCAGAGCGAATTTTGTCCGGGCAAGGTTTAGTTAATGTATACCAAAGTCTTTGTACTTTATCTCAGCAGCAAGCTAACTTTGACCAACCTAAAGATGTATCTAAGGCCGCACTAGATGGTAGCTGTGATATCGCGCGCAGAAGTCTGGAAATTTTCTGCCAAGTAATGGGGAGTTTTGCAGGTAACCTTGCGTTGAATCTCGCCTGTACTGGTGGTGTTTATATCGCAGGTGGTATTGTGCCGCGCTTTGTTGATTTCTTCCAATCTAGCGAGTTCAGAAGTTTCTTTGAAGAGAAAGGGCGCTTTAAAGCTTACCTTTCATCCATTCCAACTTTTTTAATAACTCATGATAATCCTGGATTATTGGGTGCAAGTGTTTATCTTCGTCAAGAGTTAGGATCTATTAAATAATTGTGATTAGAAGTTGATTTTATAAGCAGGGTTATACCCAAGCCAGTTCAAGATGCAGGAATCTGCATCTTGACGATAATTGCTCTCACCCTCCACTTCACTCTTTACAAAAAGTGAGGGATAACCTTATAGGGCCGAGTTTTGTTGTTCGAAAATTTGTAATGCAGACAATGTTTGGCGATCAATATTAATAAAAGTGCTTATCATTGCAAAGTGATAAGCTTTTTTAGATCTGTACTATTAAATGGCGGCAATAAAAATAATGGAAATATGCCCCCTTACAGCGATAATAAACAAGTATCCTTCAGGCCGAATAAATTTATGACAAAAAAACTCACCATTCTTGATATTGCAAAGCTAGCTGGCGTTGGAAAATCGACAGTTTCCCGTGTATTGACTCATCATCCCAAAGTAAAAGCTTCCACTAGAGAAAAAGTTAAGCGGGTTATTCAAGAGTCTGGTTTTGTGCCATCGAAGTCGGCTCAAGTTATGGGCGGGGGGAGTGCCAAGGTTGTCGGAATTATTTTATCTCGTCTGGATTCTGCATCTGAAAATAAAGTCATAAGTGGTATTCTAGAAGTTATTTATGCTGCCGGTTATGATGCTCTGATTATGGAAGGACAATTTAGCGCCGCAAAAACAAATGAACATCTAGCAGTACTTCAAAAGCGCAATGTTGATGGCGTGATCTTATTTGGCTTTACTGGATGTGATCTGTCCGCAATTGAAAAGTTAGCGCATAAAGCCGTTGTTATTGCTGTTGATAGTGAGAATGTTTCATCCGTTGGTTATGATAATTATGGCATTATTGAACAGGCAATGGCTCATATTCAAGAGCTAGGAAAACAACATATCAGTTATATTGGCGTAGATCCTAAAGATAAAACGACCGGTTTAATACGCCTTAATGCATATTTGGAATATTGTAAATGTGCAAATCTAAAACCTAACTTTCAAACCGGGGAGCTTAGTCATAAAAGCGCTTATGAGCTTACTGATCTGGTCTTGACTGCTGAAACTCAAGCGATTGTTTGCGCCAGTGATACTTTGGCGATGGGGGTTGCTAAACGTTTACAAGTGCTTAATCGCAGTGATGTATTGGTTTCAGGTGTGGGAGCAACAGATTTGTTAGCATTTATTTTTCCTAATACATTCAGTATCGATCCCGGTTATTATTCAGCTGGTAAGACCTCTGCTCACTTACTTATCCAGCAGTTGCAAGGTAAATATGAAGTGACACATTTAACACAGAAAGCATCTATAACCCGTTAATTTATTAAGCAAAGCATGGTGAATCTACACTTTTGTTCTAACCTTACTAGCAGTATGACAATTCCCATTTCGTGATTTTAACCTCAAAATGGGAGCGCTCCCATTTCAATGGGTAGGTTTTCTGCTATTATAACCTTTATGGGAGCGGTCCCATTGATTAACTCTCACAACAGAAGGGATAATGAAATGAGCAAAATTGATCAGAAACAAGTTGAACGTTTGATTGAACTTATCGGGGGGGAGGGCAATATTGCAAGCGTGAGCCATTGCTTAACGCGCTTACGCTTTGCCTTAGAACATCCTGAATTAGCAAGCATTAAAGAAATTGAAAAGATTCCCATGGTAAAAGGCTGTTTTACCAATGCGGGGCAGTTTCAAATCGTGATTGGAACTGAAGTTGATGAAGTCCATAAAATGTTAACGAAGATAACAGGTGGCGGCGGGGCCGATAAAGAAGCGACAAAAGCAGCTGCACGACAGAATATGAATCTGCTTGAGCGCGGCATCTCTCATATGGCGGAAATTTTTGTACCTCTTTTACCGGCAATTATTACGGGTGGTTTGATTCTCGGATTTCGAAATGTTATCGGTGATATCCGTATGTTCGATGGCAAAACCTTGGTTGAAATCAGCCAGTTTTGGGCAACGGTCCACTCTTTCCTTTGGATACTTGGCGAAGCTATCTTCCACTTTTTGCCTGTTGGTGTCTGTTGGGCAACGGTAAGAAAACTGGGGGGCACACCGATTCTTGGTATTGTGTTGGGTATAACGCTGGTTTCACCACAATTGATGAATGCTTACGGCATTGGTTCGCAAATTCCAGATGTTTGGGATTTTGGCTTCTTCGTTATGGAAAAAGTGGGTTATCAGGCACAAGTTATTCCAGCTATTTTAGCCGGGCTTGCTTTGGCGATGATTGAAACGAATTTGAAACGTATTATTCCTGCCTATTTATATCTCGTTATTGTGCCTTTTATTTCCTTGTTGGTCGCGGTTGTTTTGGCGCATTCGATCATTGGTCCAATCGGACGTGAAATTGGTAATGGTGTTGGTTATGCCGCTAAGGTTGCCATGACAGGTGATTTTGCTGTGCTAGGTTCGATGGTTTTTGGTTTCTTTTACGCACCATTGGTTATTACCGGTATTCATCACACAACCAATGCGGTTGATTTGCAATTAATGCAGGATATTGGGGGAACACCAATCTGGCCGCTAATTGCACTGTCAAATATTGCGCAAGCTTCAGCTGTTGTCGGTATTATCTGGATTAGTAAAAAACATAATGAACGTGAAATCTCGGTACCCGCTGCAATATCGGCGTTTTTAGGCGTGACAGAGCCCGCTATGTACGGTATCAACTTGAAATATAAATTCCCTATGTTATGCGCAATGATCGGCTCTGCACTTGCAGCTGCTATTTGTGGTATTGCAGGTGTGATGGCGAACGGGATCGGTGTTGGTGGATTGCCGGGTATATTATCGATTCAGCCGCAATATTGGGCGGTGTATGCACTGGCTATGTTAGTCGCTGTAGCAGTGCCAATTGTTTTAACACTTATACTTTATAAACGCGCTCATAAGAAAGGTAATCTTGAGGAAGTTGAGTTAATTGAAGATGAGGTAGAAGCTGTAATTAAGAACTAATTTACTAACTATCAATAAAAAGATATTAGCCGTTGAGTAATAAGTTGTACTCAACGGTTTTATGAATCGAAGAAACCTAAGAGTTAATATATATGAATAAAATAGAGAAAGAATGGTGGCGCACAGCGACTATTTATCAGATTTATCCTAAAAGTTTTTGTGACAGCGGTAATAAAGGAACCGGAGATATTAAAGGTATTATATCTAAACTCGATTATCTTAAAACCTTGGGTATTGATGCCATTTGGCTTACCCCAATCTATCAATCACCAATGATTGATAATGGTTATGATATTTCCGATTATTACAATGTTAATCCCGATTTCGGCTGCATGGCTGATTTTGATCTGCTGCTGGAAATGGCACATCAAAAAGGGATCCGCATTATTCTCGATATCGTGGTTAATCATACTTCAACAGAGCATAAATGGTTCCAATCTGCTCTGGGCAATAAAGAAAGTGAATATCGAGATTATTATATCTGGAAAGATCCTGTCAATGGTCAAGCGCCGACCAACTGGGAGTCAAAGTTTGGTGGTAATGCATGGGAGTTAGATGAGAAAACTGACCAATATTACCTGCATCTTTTTGCTAAAGAACAAGCTGATTTAAACTGGGAAAACCCAAAAGTTCGTGACGAAGTAAAAGATATCATCAGCTTCTGGGCCGAAAAAGGAGTTGATGGTTTCCGTCTTGATGTCATTAACCTGATCTCGAAACAGCAAGATTATCAAAATGACTATCAAGGTGACGGGCGCCGTTTTTATACAGACGGACCTCGTGTGCATGAATACCTGCGAGAGATAAGTGACGCTGTGTTTAATAAATATGGCTCAGTAACGGTTGGAGAGATGTCTTCCACCACACTTGAACAGTGTCAGCAATATTCAGCACTGGATTCAAAAGAACTGTCTATGGTGTTCAATTTTCACCATTTAAAAGTCGATTATGTAAATGGTGAAAAATGGACGCAGGCGCCATTTGATTTTTTACAATTGAAAACAATTTTTAATCATTGGCAGCAAGGCATGTCCGGTAAAGGATGGTCTGCACTGTTCTGGTGTAACCATGATCAGCCGCGCATCGTTAGCCGTTTAGGCAATGATCAGGAGTATCGTGTTGAATCCGCTAAAATGTTGGCAACCTCTGTTCATATGATGCAGGGTACACCTTATGTTTATCAAGGTGAAGAGATTGGAATGACCAATCCTGGCTATACGTCAATTGAACAATACCGCGATCTGGAAAGTACGAATATGTATGAGATCATGCTTAATCAGCAAGGTAAAAGTGAAGAGGATGTGCTGGCTATTCTTGCCCAGAAATCACGTGACAATTCGCGATCGCCTGTACAGTGGAGCAGTGCGCCACACGGAGGTTTTACAAAAGGTATCCCCTGGCTGGAGGTGGCTAATAATTATAAACAGGTAAATGTGCAGCAGGCGCTTGAAGATGAAAATTCAGTTTTTTATTATTACAAACGTTTAATAGAGCTCCGTAAAGAAGTGGAAGTGATCACTACTGGGGATTATACCGATTTAGCACCAGAACATTCTCAACTATTTTGTTATCAGCGACGCAGTGAAGAGCAAACGCTTATCTGTATTAATAACTATTATGGCGAGCCGGTTGAATATGAACTGCCAATGAATTTAGTTATCGAACAAGGAAAATATATTCTGGGTAATTACCCTGAGTTATTAACTGATAAACCTCAACGGGTAATAAAACTAAGACCTTATGAGTGTCGTGTTTTACTGATTGAAGATCATTAATATAACGTGTTGTAGGTCGTAAAACAAAAGCCTTTAATCCCTCTCCAGTGTTAAAGGCTTTGTTTATTAAAATTTAAGATTTTCGATCCGCTGCCAGATGTGCCAAGCTAATTAAAGCTTGTTTATATTCACTCTCAGGAATTACAGCCAATGCATCAATTGCTTTGTCTGCTTCTTCAATAGCGCGCTGTTTTGTGTATTCTAATGCCTTTGTTTCATGCAGAGCTTGCATGATCTCATCAAAGTGCTCCATGCCATTGGTTTTTTCGATTGCTTCTCGAATCAGTGCTATTTGCTTTTCATTGCCATGTTGCATTGCGTAAAGCAAAGGCAGGGTAGGCTTGCCTTCTGCTAAGTCATCACCGGTGTTTTTACCCATTTCTTGTGCGTTTGAGCTGTAGTCCATTACATCATCGGTTAATTGGAAAGCTGTGCCTAAGTATTTACCGTAATTAAGCAATGCAGTCTCTATTTCCTGCGACTGTTCTCCTAATACCGCAACCAGTTGGCTTGTTGCTTCAAACAGTTTGGCTGTTTTAAAGTAGATAACATCCATATAACTTTTTTCTGTGGTATCAGGATCGTTGCAGTTCATCAGCTGTAAAACTTCACCTTCCGCAATCACATTTGTTGCAGAAGATAAAACATTCAATACTTTTAAGTTCTGCAGTTCCGTCATCATCTGAAATGAGCGTGTATGTAAGAAGTCTCCAACTAAAACGCTAGCCGCATTACCAAATAGTGCATTTGCAGTTTTTTTACCACGACGCAGATCAGATTCATCTACAACATCATCGTGTAACAGGGTTGCAGTATGGATAAATTCAATAATCGCAGCGAGTTTAGTGATTTTAGTATCATGAACATTGAGAGCTTTGGCTGCCAAGACAGTTATTAATGGACGAATACGTTTACCGCCACTATTAATAATATAAAAACCGAGTTGATTAATTAATGCGACATCAGAGTTTAATTGCTCGGTGATCAGTGCATTAACTTGCTGCATTTCAGTTATCGATATCTGCTGAATTTTTTTTATATCCATGGTCTTGAAGTTCCGAATTTTAGCACTTAAAAAAGAGGCTTTATTATTGCCGTTTATTCGCTTTATCTCAACTCTGTTACAGTCAAATTGTGTAACTAAATTTTTCTTTATTACATTCGCTATACTAGCATGGTGCGCGCAGCTAACCTTATGATATTCAATGGTATTTGTATCTTGCATTTTTTTGTCTTTTGAAGCTGAATTTAATCGTTAATATAATTGTCATGTTTTTAGTAAATATGATTGCCAATGTCTCTAATTTGCCGTAGACTCCGCCACCATTGTGATTAATAAGTGTGCTCTCGGTGCCAAGTTTCTAATGAAATAGCACGAGACGCCTGAACGGAGTAATAAACATGTACGCTGTTATCCAGAGTGGTGGCAAGCAACACCGTGTTGCTGTTGAACAAACTCTTCGTTTGGAAAAACTAGATGTTGAAGCTGGTGCAACTGTAGAATTTGATAAAGTTCTTTTAGTAGCAAATGCAGAAGACGTTAAAGTTGGTGTTCCATACGTTGAAGGAAGTAAAGTTACTGCTGAAGTAGTAGCTCACGGTCGTGGCAAGAAAGTAACAATCGTTAAGTTCCGCCGTCGTAAGCATTCGCGTAAACAAGCGGGTCATCGTCAGTGGTTTACTGAAGTTAAAATTACTGCAATTAACGCTTAATTAGGAGTTATTAAAAATGGCACATAAAAAAGCTGGTGGTAGTACTAATAACGGTCGCGATTCAGAAAGTAAACGCCTAGGTGTTAAACGTTTTGGTGGCGAATCAGTTCTAGCTGGTAATATCCTTGTTCGTCAACGTGGTACTAAATTCCACGCTGGCACTAACGTAGGTCTTGGTAAAGATCATACTCTATTCGCTAAAGCTACTGGTGTAGTTAAATTCGAACAGAAAGGTCCTAAAAACCGTAAATTCGTTAGTATCGTAGCTGAATAATCAGTTTCGACTCAGAATTAGAAAAAGCCTCGCTGATGCGGGGCTTTTTTTTTAGCTATTCATTTCTATTTGTCATAAAAAATGTGATCTATGATCAATAGAAATGAGTATAATCATTGGTATTAAAGGTTTGCCTATTTGAGGTAGGCATATTGTTTTCTTGGAGGTTGTAATGAAGTTTGTTGATGAAGCAAAAATAAAGGTTGATGCTGGAGACGGTGGCAACGGCGTTATCGGCTTCCGTACAGAAAAATATATCCCTCGTGGTGGCCCTAACGGCGGTGATGGTGGTGATGGTGGTGATGTTTATCTTGAAGCCGATGAAAACCTAAATACACTCGTCGATTTCCGTTTTGTGCGTTTTTATAATGCAGAGCGTGGCGAAAATGGTCAGACACGTGACTGTACCGGTTCACGTGGTGCAGATAAAATCATTAAAGTACCCGTTGGTACACGTTGTCGTGATGATGATACTGGTGAAGTACTTGGTGATTTAACCAAGGACGGAGAAAAACTGATGGTAGCCAAAGGTGGTTTCCACGGTCTAGGTAATGCGCGCTTTAAAACCAGTACTAACCGTGCACCTCGCCAAAAAACAGATGGCACACCGGGTGAAGTACGTAACCTGCTTTTAGAGTTATTATTACTTGCCGATGTGGGGATGTTAGGTCTGCCTAATGCTGGTAAATCTACTTTTATCCGCAGCGTTTCTGCTGCAAAACCAAAAGTAGCTGATTACCCGTTTACCACCTTGATTCCAAATCTAGGTGTGGTGAGCATGGGGCATGGACGTAGTTTTGTGATTGCAGATATTCCAGGCTTGATTGAAGGGGCATCTGATGGAGCGGGTCTTGGTACACGTTTCTTACGCCATTTAGAGCGTTGTCGAGTGCTGTTACATATGGTGGATTTACTGCCTGCTGATGGCTCAGATCCAGCTGAAAATGCAGTGGTTATTATTGATGAATTAGCTAAGCACAGTCCTAAATTGGCATCTAAACCACGTTGGTTAATCTTCAATAAAACCGATCTTCTATTAGAAGATGAAGCACAAGAAGTTATGCAGCGAGTGCAGGATGCACTTGAGTGGGATGGACCCGTTTATAAAGTTGCGGCTATCTCAAAAACAGGCACACAAGACGTTTGTCAAAATGTGGTTGATTACTTGGAAGAGTTACCGCAAGAATTCACTGCTGAAGAGCAACGTGAACAAGTTGAATTCCAGTGGGATGATTATCATGAATCAGCAATGGATGACGTTAATGAAAATTACGTTGATACTGATGATGATGATGATGATGATGACTGGGATGATCACCCTAACACTGTTTATGTGAAAGAATAATAATACTCATTTGTAAGTAATGAAACAGAGACTACTCTTATGATTATTAAAACGCTGTTTAGGTTAACCCTAAACAGCGTTTTTTGTTTTACGGGTATTCTTTTGTAGGAACTGTTTTAACTCGTTGGGGACACTGCGCCTTACTGTTTTACTTATTTATTTGGAATAATCCATATAAATACCGATGCTAGCCACAGCGTAAAGTTAATATCAAACAGTTACACTTAACATGATCTGCGTACGCTTAAGAATATTAATTTTTTTATAAAAGAACCTTTATTGAATAGGCTTTGTGTGCATATTAAAGAATGCATTCTAATATATTTCGCTGGAAGTTAAATGAATCTAAAACCACACTATCGAATCGTATTGATATATCTGCTGCTAGGAACGTTATGGATATTTTTTTCTGACTTAGTCGTAGATAATTTGTTTCAGCATAAAGAATATATTACTTTTGCACAGAACATTAAAGGATGGTTTTTTATTGTAATTACTGGGCTGCTTTTATTCTTTCTTATTAGAAAAGATGTTAATGCAAAAAAAGAAGTAAACAGTAAATTAGTTGAGAGTTACGAACAAACTATTAGCGGATGGATCCATGTTATGGATCTTCGTCATAGGGAAACGAAAGATCATACTGAACGTGTGACCAAAATGACCATTGAGCTAGCAAAACTGTCGGGCATTACTGACGAAGAAGAACTTAAGATCATCGAGCGTGGAGCAATGCTTCACGATATAGGCAAAATTGGTATACCTGATGCCATTTTAATTAAGCCCGGAAAACTAGATGAAAAAGAGTGGCTGCAAATGAAAATGCACCCAGAAATAGCAAATGATATTTTATCTAATATTGCCTTTCTAAGGCCTAGCATAGACATTCCATATTCCCATCATGAGAAGTGGGATGGTACGGGCTACCCTCTAGGCGTAAAAGGCAATGAAATACCAATAGCAGCAAGATTTTTCGCTGTTATTGATGTATGGGATGCTCTTATTCATCCTCGTATATATAAATCAGCATGGCCAGAAGAAAAGGTGCTGGAACATATTAGAGAGCAGTCAGGAATGCATTTTGATCCAAATGTCGTAACTTTATTTTTAGAAAACTATACAACGATAAAAGAAAGTTCGAAAATCCGTTGACCATTACTTTTGCTCGGGTAGCAAAAGCATCATTGTTGGTGATGTAAGGCTAGGCGTTATACTATCTTTTAAAAACAGGTTTCTAAGACGCTTAGAGGGGGAAAGTGAGCTTAGCTATAAAAGTGATTTATGTTAAAGAATAACGTTAATTTTCAGATTGTATGCAGATAAAAAGCCACTATTTGATAATATCAAAGCGTGGCTTTTTTGTAAGAGGTAGAGAATGATTGAAGAAGTAGAGCTTTATTTGCAGCAGTTACTGGTTTCATTGCATATTGGTAATTGGGTGGGAAATTTTATTGTTGTTTTAGTGCTCACCCTGCTCTTGCAGTTAATGTGGCGGGCTTTTACTAAAAAAACACAAATCGTTATCGAGCGAACAGATAATCACTGGGATGACATCCTCTGGTATTCCGTCTGGCGGCCAATGAATTGGTTAATAGCATTGATGGGTGTGTCTATGGCGCTGCGAGTTATTGCAGAAAGTGAGCAGTTACTTATCTCAAACTATCTGCCATTGGTGCAAAAAATATCCATTTTGTTACTGATTGGCTGGGCATTCTGGCGTTTAGTGCATAAAGCTGAGCAGACCTTTATTGAGCATGATGAAAAAGATACTACTACGGTAACAGCCGTTGCTAAATTAGCGAAACTGTCGGTAATGGTGATTATTTCATTGTCGGTCATTCAAACATTGGGGGTCAGTATCTCCGGGGTGCTTGCTTTTGGTGGTATGGGGGGGTTAGTTGTTGGTATGGCAGCTAAAGATCTGCTTTCCAACCTGTTTGGCGCATTGATGGTTTATATGGATAAACCCTTTAAAGTTGGGGATTGGATCCGCAGTCCTGACAAATCAATAGAAGGGACTGTGGAATCAATAGGCTGGCGTGTTACTAGAATTCGCACTTTTGATAAACGCCCGCTGTATGTGCCAAATAGTCTGTTTACCCAGATTGTTGTGGAAAATCCTTCACGGATGAGTAATCGCCGTATTAAAGAAACTTTTGGTTTGCGTTACTGTGATGTGCACTTGATTGAAGGCATTATTAAAGCTGTGCGTGAGATGTTAGAGCAGCATCCTGATATCGATCAGAAACAGACTTTAATTGTTAATTTTAACTATTTTAATAACAGCTCATTAGACTTCTTTATTTATACTTTTACCAAAACCACCAACTGGGTTTTGTTCCATGAGATTAAACAAGATGTATTATTAAAAGTTGCTAATATTGTTGAGCAGCAGCAGGCTGAGTTTGCATTCCCAACCCGCCAGTTACATATCGATTCAGCATCAATTGAAGCGCTTAAATAAGTAAGATGGCAACAAGCCCGGCTTTAGGTCAAATAAAGCTGCGCTTCTTGTTGCACATTATCTAACTCATCTAGCAGTTCTAATAGCTCAGGCTCTAATAGATCGGGACTGATTCCACGTTTTAACTCTTTTTCAATCAGCCCTGCAATTTTTTTCAGTTTAGGTACGCCACTGTAGCTGCAGCCACCATGAAATTTATGAATGATTTGTGCAAAGTGAACATTATCTATTTCGCCAGCTATCGCTTTATCTGCTTCTGTTTTGATCGTTGCAAAATCATTGATTAACATGGTCAGCATCTCTTTGGCGAGATCTTCTTTTCCCGCTGACTGTTTTAAGGCTAACTGCCAATCAAAAGAGAGGTTATTTGCCGAGGGACTGCTTTCTGCTGGTTTTTCGTTTGTTATTACCTGTGTTGTTATGTTTTCTAGCACGGGTTTATCTTGTGTCCATTTATTAATAATTCGTTGCAGTGCGATTTCATCAATTGGCTTCGCTAAACAATCATCCATGCCTTGCTGTAAAAATTGCTCTTTTTCACTGGGTAATACATGCGCGGTGACAGCAATTATCGGTGTGTTTTTGTTGGTTATATTATCTTTGATCTCTAAACAAGCACTGATGCCATCTAAAACTGGCATCTGAATATCCATAAAGATCAGATCAAATTGTCGCTCTTTTGCTTGCTCAACGGCTTGTTGGCCATCAATACATGTTGTTACATGATGCACTCTATCGGCTAACATCGCTGAAATAAGTTTTAGGTTTGCAGGATTATCATCAACGGCCATAACATTGATATCTTTTCTTACCTGAGGTGGCTGCAGGCCTAATTCGCTGATCACTGGTTTATCTGAAATAAGCGTATTGGCTAAGTTTTTATGGTTTATCGGTTTGCTTAAGCAATGGTTAATGCCCGTTGCCATCAGTGTTTCATAAATACTTGGATCACTTGAGTTGATCAATACCACTATATTGTTTGTAAATTGGCGAGCTTGCTCAATATGTTTGAAAAGAGGTTGTAAGTTTTCACAATGGCTATAGCCGATGATTATATTGTCATACTGTTTATTTAACAAACCTTCCCATTGCTGCTGTGTCTCTGCTAATGACAGCTCCGTTTTCCATTGGTTAAGCAGTTGTGAGCAGGCTCGTGCCGCATACTCATTATTTTCATAAACTAATACAGACTGCTGCTGCAGGCTTTCAATCGGTAAGCAGGAAAGCGGGCTGCGGGTATTTTTTTCTATTTCAATAGTAAACCAGAAAGTTGAGCCTTGCTTTGGAACCGATACTAAGTCAATGCTGCCATGCATCTGTTTGACCAGCTTCTGGGTGATCACAAGTCCAAGTCCTGTGCCTCCATATTGGCGAGTGATGCTGGTATCAGCCTGTCCAAAAGCTTCAAACAGGTGCGCTTGCTGTTTCTCTGAAATGCCGATGCCGGTATCTGAAATCATCATTTTTAATGTGACTTTATCATCCTCCTCGCGCATCTCTTTGATACGCTGAATTTGTACTTCGATATTCCCCTGTCGTGTAAATTTAATCGCATTGCCAATCAAATTGGTTAGAATCTGTTGTAAACGCATCGCATCACCAAATACCTCGTGTGGCACTTCGCTGTCAATCATCATACTTAGCTCAAGCCCTTTTTCATGCGCGCTTGGTGCAAGAAGGTGCATGGTCTCATCAATACAGTCGCGCAGATCAAATGGGATATGCTCAAGAGTTAATTTTCCCGCTTCAAGTTTAGAAAAATCGAGAATATCATTAATAATATTAAGTAGATTACCTGCTGAACGTTCAATGGTTTGCAGGTAATCGGCCTGGTTGCCTGTGAGCTGTGTTTTTAGTAATTGCCTCGCAAAGCCGATTACGCCATTTAAAGGTGTGCGCAATTCGTGACTCATATTGGCTAAGAACTCAGATTTAACCAGCGCTGCTTGCTGCGCTTCTTTTCTGGTGATATCCAGCTCAATATTCTGTACTTCCATTTGATCCAATGTTTCGCGTAACTCACTGGTGGCAAGGTCGATACTGTCCTGCATCTCCTCATGGTGCTTGGACATTGCCAGCGCCATTTCATTAATACCTTGTTGTAAAAGATCTATTTCGCCAGAATATTCCCCTTCAACACGGGAATTAAGGCGCCCGAGACTAATTTTTTCAACAACGGAAGCCATTTCGGAAATAGGGGCTGTTATCCGTTTTGCTTGTCTAAAAGCCAGATATAAACTGCCTAAAATACCTAATAAAACAATAGAGAAGGAGAGGGCTGTATCACGATACAGTAATAACTCAACTTCATTACTGTTCACCTCCAGCGCAACATAACCAACAATTTGTCGAGGCTGATCAAAAGTTAATTGGTATTCCAAAAAGTTAGTTTCATCGATAATTGGGCTTTGAATAATGATCGAATTTTTGTAATGAGTCACTTGGGTAATTTCTGGAATTTTTTGGCCATCTTTAATGCGCAACATCTGGAAATTTCGATGGTAATTACTGGTCACAAATAGTTTGTTTTTTGCATCAAAAATCGCGATGCTTTTAATCATCGGGCTGTTCTTACGATGTGTTGCGCTTATTAGACGTCTTAAGATGGTTCTTGTTTCATCTAAAATGCCATATTCACTAGCGATCGCTAAAGGCTCGGTAATATTAATGGCGCGATTAATCAAATAATCATTTGCTTGCTGATAACGATGAAAAGAGAAGTAACTCGCTAATAACCCGCCAATAATGATGGTAGGTAAAATCGTATAGGCAATAACTTGAGCACGAAGTCCGTATTTTGTCATAGGTAATATTTCTAAAAATTAATAAGAGGTAATGAATGATTTTATTTCGTATTGTGTGACAATGGTATTATTGATAATTGTAAGGCTATGATGGCATAGCTTCTCTCACCTGTGAATAACTTATGGCTCAGTTCTTTAAAGCATCGCGCACAAATAGTGCAAAAAACCGCATTTTAAAAAATGTACAAGTTGAAAAGTTGGATCATCAAGGTCGTGGTATCGCTTATTTTCAAAATAAACCGCTTTTTATTGATGGCGGACTTAGCGGTGAATCTCTTGATATTCAAATTTTAGAAAGTAAAAAACGTTATAGCAAAGGTTTTATTAAAAAAATCAACCTGGCTAGTGAGCTGCGTATTGAAGCAAGTTGCCCTCATTATAATGAGTGTGGTGGTTGCCATTTACAGCATCTGAACCATGAGCAGCAGATAAAAATAAAATCGGCAGGGCTAATCTCGTTATTTAAACGTTTTGCGAAACAGGCACCTTTACAGCTTGAAAATCCTATTACAGGTAAAGCTTGGGCTTATCGTCGTACCGCGCGTTTGGGTTTGCAGTTTGATAAAAAGTTAAAGCTGCTAAAAATGGGATTTCGTCGCGCATTAAGTAATGATCTTATTGAACAAAAAGTATGCCCGGTTTTAATTCCGGAATTAGAATGTTTAATTTTACCGTTAAAAACGTTATTAAATTCGCTTAAAAGTAAAATGGATTTAGGGCATATTGAGCTTATCTATGCAGATCAAGGTGTGGTGGTTTTATTACGTCATCTTAAAGCCCTACCTAAAAGAGATCTGCAACTGATTGAGCAGTTTTCCGAGTGTCATAAATTAAACTTTTTCGCACAAGACTCTAGACATTCTGTCGTTTGTTTAAGCGGAAATGATCAGCTTAGTTATCAGTTAACAGAGTGGGATTGTTCGCTTAATTTTAGCCCCACAGATTTTTTACAGGTAAACAGTAATGTTAACCAGAAAATGGTGGCACAGGCACTTAATTGGCTAGCGCTAACAAAAGATGATGTTGTTTTAGATCTGTTTTGTGGTTTAGGCAATTTCACCTTGCCGATAGCGAAAAAAGTTGCCTCTGTGGTTGGTATTGAAGGTATTCAAAAAATGGTGGATCGTGCCACTGAGAATGCCGCTATTAACAATCTGCATAATGCCACTTTTTATCAAGCGGATTTAAGTGCTGATGATGTAGATAAGCAGGTATGGGCAACACAACAATTTAATAAAGTGTTGCTTGATCCCGCCCGTGCGGGGGCATTTGACTGCATGAAATTTATAACATCGCTAAAACCATCTCATATTGTTTATGTCTCTTGTGATCCGGTGACGTTAGCACGAGATAGTCAGTTACTGCTTGAAAATGGTTATAAATTAGATAAATTAGGTTTATTAGATATGTTTCCGCAGACAAGGCATATGGAATCGATGGCACTGTTTGTCAGATAACTGCTTTTTTCTTTGCTTTAATTTCACTGTTGTAAGAGCTGTCAACTGCGCGCTTTCTCTTTGAACTTAAAGTAAATTCTTTTGTCTTGATAGCTTATCCGTT
>NZ_CEZLMY010000005.1:43713-57341 GCF_983033635.1 Psychromonas sp.
CGTTTTTCTTTTAATCGTATTTGTTTTTGTTTTTGTTTTGGAGTTTTTTTATGGTTTCAGTTCGCGATACGCATTTTTACCAAACAGCGCAAAAAGATCCTAAAAAGTGGGTGACTACCTTAGGGTTAAGTGACTCGGATCAAAAAAACTTATTAGATAATTATGAAAAGATTATTGCTTTATGCGTGCAACCTGAGCAATTACCCTTATTAGAACTGGGCACCGAGATGGTGGAAATTCTAGTGACCCTGAATATGGATATGGATACCTTAAATGCCGCGTTAATCTTTCCGTTACTGGATCATAAAATATTAACCCAAGAGCAAGTGGATCAATTGTGGGTTAAACGCATCTCCAAACTGGTTAAGGGCGCTACGGATATGGAAGGTATTCGTGCTCTGCAAAATCAGGGCTCATCAAAAATCAGTGCCTCACAAGTGGATAACTTGCGTCATATGTTATTGGCAATGGTTGAAGATGTGCGCGCGGTGGTGATTAAACTTGCAGAGCGGATCTGTTTTCTGCGCCAGGTTAAAGGAGCAGATGATGAGAAAAAGGTCCTGGTGGCACGTGAAATAGCATCAATTTATGCGCCACTTGCAAATCGCTTAGGTATTGGCCAGTTAAAGTGGGAATTAGAAGATCTTTCCTTTCGTTACCTGCAGCCTGAAATCTATAAAAAAATAGCCAGACAACTCGATGAAAAACGTATCGACCGTGAAAATTATATTCAAGAGTTTGTTGCTTGTGTAAAAAATTCACTTAAAGAGATGCAGGTAAATGGCACTGCTTATGGCCGCCCGAAACATATCTACAGTATTTATCGGAAAATGCAGAAAAAAGATCTGCAGTTTGAAGATCTTTATGATGTGCGCGCAGTGCGTGTTGTGGTTGAAAAACTGCAGGATTGTTATGCGGCATTAGGTGCAATTCATACCCAGTGGCGTCATATTCCAAGTGAGTTTGATGATTATATTGCCAACCCTAAGCCTAACGGCTATCAATCAATTCATACCGTTGTTTTAGGGGCGGAAGGTAAAGCGATTGAAGTGCAAATCCGTACGCAACAGATGCATGATGATGCAGAGCTGGGTGTGGCGGCACATTGGAAATATAAAGAAGGCACAGCTGGTGGTAAAGCCGCAGGGGGATATGAAGAGAAAATCGCTTGGCTACGTAAACTTCTGGCATGGCAGGAAGATATTTCTGATACTGATAACTTGGTTGATGAAGTGCGCAGCCAGGTATTTGATGACCGCGTGTATGTGTTTACCCCAAAAGGGGAGGTTGTTGATCTGCCAGCCGGGGCAACACCACTTGATTTTGCTTATTATATTCATAGCCAGGTTGGACATCGTTGTATTGGCGCAAAAATAGCAAACCATATTGTGCCGTTTACTTATCAGTTAAAAACGGGTGATCAAGTTGAAATTCTAACTCAAAAAGAAGCTAACCCGAGTCGAGACTGGCTCAATCCAAATTTAGGCTATATCAATGCTCCGCGTGCAAGACATAAAGTCGCAACTTGGTTTAGAAAACAGGATCGTGATAAAAATGTGCAGGCCGGACGAGAACTCTTAGAAGTTGAACTAAGCAAAGTAAAACTGAAATTGAGTGATGTATCACCTGCGATTGAACGTTTTAATGTCAGCTCTGATGATGATATTTTTGCAGGGGTAGGTAATGGTGATCTGCGTATCAACCAGTTAGTACATTTTTTAGATAATCACCATCACCAGCAAACATTGGAGCAGCAGGACTTAGCCGCTCTTGAGGCCTTGGAGAAACGTAAAAATAGTTTTACACCTAAAGCGGTCGGCAACAATATCATTATCGATGGCGTGGGTAATTTAATGCACACTATTGCGCGATGCTGTCAGCCTATTCCGGGAGAGGCTATAGAAGGTTATATAACTCAAGGGCGTGGAATTTCTGTGCATCGTAAGCAGTGTGAGCAACTTGCGGATCTGCGCGATGCGCATCCTGAGCGAATTATTGAAGCTTCATGGGGGGAGTCTCACTCTTCAGGTTATTCATTAACGCTGCGTGTTGAAGCACTGGATCGCAGTGGATTATTAAAAGATATTACAACGCTACTATCCAATGAAAAAGCAAATGTATTGGGACTTAATACTATGTCTAATATTAAAAACCAATCTGCAATTATTGATATGAACTTAGAAGTTTATAACAGTGAAGAGATCAGTAAACTATTAACCAAGTTAAAACAGTTAAAAGATGTTTCTGATGTAAGGCGTTTATAAAAAGATCTAATATAGCAGCTGAAAAATGCAGTTTTCTGCAATTTTCAGCGGCTTAGCAGTAAAGCTTATGGCACTGTTAGTGCTGATTTCTCATTAGAAAGAATAATTTCTTTTCCCTCTATCAGCTAGGATAAACGGTAATAATATTGAGTAATTTTTTTTATTTTAAAGAGAAGGGAAGTGAAAATAGGAAAAAGGTAATAGCTATCAAATTACTTATTGAGTCAATTCTTATGATAGCTAATTTATTAAGGTTCGATAATATGACTTAAATAGTACAAGTTTTTTTGCGTTGCCCCATAAAAGGTAATGGTAAACGCCCTTGCAAATATTGTTTAGCAAAGATAATGCCTGCCAGCATACTTAATATAAAGATAAAAATAGTTAATGAGCCACCAGCAAGACTTGCCATTGCCGGACCTGGGCAAAAACCTGCAACTCCCCAACCAGCGCCAAAAATAGCCGCACCAGAGATTAATTGACCATCAATTTTAGTATTGCTTGTGCAACTGAATTTTTCACCGTTTATTGCATGGCTGCGTTTTTTAATCAGCAGATGGTAGAAAGGGGTAAATACCGCCAGTGCGCCGCCCATCACAAAAGCCAGGCTAGGATCCCAGTTGCCGGTAATATTTAAAAAGCCAATCACTTTAGTCGGGGAGACCATACCTGAGATAATCATGCCTGCACCGAATAAGATGCCTGAAATTAAAGCGATAATTACTTTTAACATTACAAAGCTCCAAACTGTTGGCGAAGCAATACCACAAATGCCGCGACTGTCATAAATACACAAGTTGCAACAACGGAGCGCTTAGAAAAACGGCCCATGCCGATAATACCGTGACCACTGGTGCAGCCGTTAGCGAGGCGAGTACCAAAGCCAACTAATATCCCCGCAATAACGATGTATACGGGAGGCTGGTTGACAAGTTCAGGTAGTTCAATTGCAAATGGTATTAAAATAAACAGGCTGATAACCATACCGACAGCAAAAGCAAGCCGCCATTTGAATTCACCTTTCTGCGGGGTTAATAAACCGCCAATAATGCCACTGATGCCAGCAATTTTGCCTGCAAATAACATCAGTAAACTGGCTGACAGACCTAACAAAGCGCCACCCGCTAATGCTGACCACGGGGTAAAGTTTTCCATAGCGGACTCCAAAAGTTAATGAAAATGGGTGCTGCTTGATTGACTTATCAAGCGCTCTTGTATCTATTTATCAGCGGCTTCTGCTGGACAGAAAGCTTGCTGTAGGGCGCCCAGTAATAAACTTACTCGACCATCTGCTAATGAATAGAATACCTGCTGAGATTCTTTTCTTATTTTCACCAGCTCATGTTTTCTTAATACACCAAGGTGTTGAGAGAATGCTGACTGACTTAATTGAGTATGTTCGCGCAATTCAGAAACGCCCATTTCACCTGTCGATAATAAGCATAAAACAACCATACGATCTGCGTGGGCCATTAATTTTAGTAGTTCACTGACTTCAGCTGCTTTGTCATGGATTGTTGCTAATTTATTGTTCATTTTTCACCCTCAATTTGAATATTGAGCATATTACAGATAGTAATGATATTTATCAATCTAATTTAGTGTAATATTTATTAGACATCGCTAATTTAGTTGTTATTATATGATTCATATATCAATCATAATTTTTAAGGCAGTAAAAAATGACAATTGAAAATGGTATTAAAGTGTTAGCTGGATCAATGGTATTACTCTCAGTGGTACTAACGCAGTTTGTTCACCCCGCATTTATGTGGTTAACCGTGTTTGTTGGCGCTAATTTGCTGCAGAGTGCTTTTACCGGGATCTGCCCTGCGCTGTTTTTTTTGAAAAAATGCGGATGTCAATCTGCGTCATCTGACTCAGACAAATAATATCTTCTCTACGACTTATAAATAAAACCCTGTAACAGTCTATTATTGTTACTGGTTTTTACTATTTTCAATTTTTATTTGATCCTTATATTTTTGTAACAATCTTTGGGGAAAACAATGTCTAAAAAAATATTAATTATTGGCGGTGTTGCAGGCGGCGCATCGGCAGCAGCCAGGGCACGACGTTTAGATGAGCATGCTGAAATTATTGTATTTGAGCGTGGTCCGCATATCTCATTTGCTAACTGTGGCCTGCCATATCATATTGGTGGTGAAATTGAGTTAAGAGAGAAGTTGTTATTACAAACACCGGAAAGTTTTAAAAACCGCTTTAATGTCGATATTCGTGTTCAGAATGAGGTTTTATCAATAGATAAACAAGCGCAAACGGTAATTGTTCGTGATCTTGCTACTAAGAAAGAGTACACAGAATCTTATGACGCATTGATTTTAAGCCCGGGAGCAGGCCCATTTGTACCGCCAATTTCAGGTATTCGTAACAATTTAACCTACACATTACGTAATGTGCCGGATATGGATGCGATTATTGCATCGATTGAAGTTAATAAACCGCAACATGCAACTGTGTGTGGTGGAGGTTTTATCGGTTTAGAGATGGCGGAAGCACTGCGTCACCGTAATATTAAGGTAACGATAGTTGAACTTGGACCACAAGTGATGGCACCTGTTGATATCGAAATTGCTAATGCCTTGCATGATGAGCTTGAGCAGCATGAAGTAGAATTAAAATTAGGTAAAGCATTACAGGAAGTTGCCCCATCTGATGGAGCTGATAAATCACTAACATTAATACTTAATGATGGTTCGCTTTTAGAGACTAACCTGTTAATTATGGCGGTAGGGGTTAAACCGGAAACTTCGTTAGCAAAACAAGCGGGTTTAGAGATTGGCGAACTAGGTGGCATAAAAGTGAATGAGTTTATGCAGACCAGTGATGATGCAATTTTTGCGGTAGGTGATGCAATTGAAGATCCTGAATTTGTAACTGGTGATGCGATATTAGCGCCATTAGCAGGTCCTGCAAACCGTCAGGGACGTTTAGCAGCCAATAATATTTTTGGATCAAAGGAAACGTATAAAAAAACCCAAGGTACGGCAATTTGTAAAGTATTTGATCTGGCGGTTGCATCGACTGGTTTAAATGAAAAAACACTGCTACGTAAAGCAATGCCATATCAGAAAATCTATGTGCATGCAGCAAGCCATGCTGGTTACTATCCTGGCGCGCATCCGGTGACCTTAAAACTACTGTTTAATCCTGAAACAGGTCTGATATTAGGCGCACAAGCGGTTGGTAAAGACGGTATTGATAAACGTATTGATATTATCTCTGTTGCCCAGCGTGCCGGTTTAACGGTTTATGATCTGCAGGATTTAGAATTATGTTATGCACCACCATTTGGCTCAGCCCGAGATGTTGTTAACCAAGCGGGTTTAGTGGCATCTAATGTGATGAAAGGTGATGAGGTTGTTTTCCATAGTGAAGAGCTTGAGTCGCTTTCTGATAAACAAATACTAGTGGATGTTCGCACTGAATTTGAAGTGGATAATATGGGCATGATCCACGGGGCTGTTAATATCCCTGTGGATGAGTTGCGTGCTAACTTGGCTAAGCTTGATAAAAGTAAAGAGATCTTAATTTACTGTCAAGTCGGTTTACGCGGTCATGTGGCATCACGTTTATTAACTAACTTAGGTTATAAAGTGAAAAATTTAAGCGGTGGTTTTAAGACTTGGAAACTGGCAACACGCTAACCCGTACTTTGTTTTATTAAATCCCCAAGGGAAGCTCAGCTTCCCTTTTTTGCATCTTTTTTGAGTCTCGTTCCCACGCTCAGCGTGGTAATGCTGATCACACCAGGCCAATTTATAGCAATCATACTAAATAAGTGATCAATTAAGCTGATCTAAATGTCCAATAATTGCGTTGCTTTCAATTCCAATGGCTTACAAAATCGAAGTTCTTTAGCACAGTAACGTCTACCTGAATAGTCATGCGCTTGAGCTAACGCGCTTTCGCCCCCATTGCGCCTTACAAAATAAAAATAGTGACCAAATTTATTTGGCCACTTCTATGCTCGCTTTCGGGAATAAACGAGCATAGTACGATCTACCTTTTTCGTTCAAGAAATTAAGAAAAGATGATTAGTTATGCATTTCTTTGCCGAGCGCTTGGGGACAAAAACTTTTAGATGATGCTACAAATAGATGACGATTGATTCTGTTTTGTATTGAGGAATATAAGGCGCTTCGGAGCATCGCGCCTTATATTTTTATATGATGCCTCTCAAAGGAAGACAAATTTACTTAGCCACTTCAATTGGCGTTTAATGCAATATGTTGTTACATAATGTCGGTAAAATTCGGTGCGGTAATAGCATCTGCGAAGGCATAATTATTTTTTCCTTGGCGTTTTATTTCGTACATCGCTTGGTCTGCCAATTTGACTAATTCCTGAGGACTTACTCCATGGTCAGGATATAAAGCAATACCAACGCTGGCACCAATTTTGACCTCCACGCTCTCAAGTTTATAGGGAGCTGCCACTGCTTTAATCACCTTTTCCGCTACAGTCGTAATACAGTCTTTGTCGAGGACGTCCGTAAGTAGAATCCAGAATTCGTCACCGCCAACACGCGCGACCGTATCCACCTCCCGAACACTGGAACAAAGCCGAGCTGCCGTTTCCTTTAGAACATGATCACCCGCATCATGCCCGAGAGTATCATTAACCGTCTTAAAGCCATCAATATCAACAAACAGAACTGCCACCTTTGTTTTGTTCCGCCTCGCGATCTTCAAGGCGCTCACCAGACGATCCATAGAAAGCCGCCGCATAGGTAGTCCTGTTAGAACATCATGATTAGCCATATGGAGGATGCGTTCCTCGGCATTCTTCAGGGCGGTGATATCTTCTTTAACCGCAACATAATGGCTAATCTTTCCATTCCTTTGTTTGACTGGTGCTATCGATGCAATCTCCCAAAAAAGTTCACCATTCTTTTTACGGTTATGAAACTCCCCCCGCCAAGTATCCCCAGCAGACAGCGCATTCCAAAGAGCAGCGTACTCTTTAGGGTTCGTTTCGCCAGAACGCAAAATACGAGGATTTTTTCCAATGAGTTCTTCCGAGGAATACCCCGTTTTTTCCGTAAAGGCCGGATTGACGTATCCAATAGATCCGCTTGTATCGGTAATAATTATCGATGAAGCTGACTGGTTAACTGCAAGGGAAACAATTCGAAGTTCCGATTCCAAGGCTGCGTGAGTCAGCAAGATAAGCGTTATCGTACTTCCCCCCAGGATAAATATTCCCCCCAGAAAGACTAACGACGACGAAATGCTTGGATACATAAAAGAATGTTCGAATGGGGACAGCAGTGCTATTACTCCCCGTGCCCCATGAGAAACACCAAACAAACCGTAAATAGTAGCCACGGCGAATCCAGCGGTTCGCCAAGGTGTATTTTTATCACGTACCAAGGTTAGAACAATGGCAAAGCAGATCATTACGAACGCGGTGGAAAGGACGACTATTCTGATATTCAGATTTTGATCGACATAGTTAAAATAGTAGAAAAGCGAGACGGTTATGGGGGGAAGCCCCAAATCAAGAAACAACAATGGAGGGCGACTCGTAAAAACACGAATTCCCCGTAAGATAAGCAGAAACCCGATCACATAAAGTGAATTAGCAACAACCAGTGAGATGAAATCGGGAATATTTCCACGCCCAGAGATTAAGACACTGGCGGCGGCAACACAGGACATACCCGAAGCCCAAAAACCCGCGCCGTTACGCCGAGACTGGGATCGCCACAGAGAAACCAAAGCCACAGCAGAACCAATCGAGACCAGGGCCGTTACAACTAGTAGAGTACGGTTATCTAGATCAAGCATTTTAGATCCATTCTAATAATAAATTACATTTCACTGGTGAACTTCCTTTGATCTAAACAGTAACACCATGTACGACTTTTAAAAGCAGCTGGGTATTGAAAACGACACTATTTTATCACACAAAAAAATAAAGCGCTGAAGATGAAAGTGATTTTGGGATCAGGTATTACCTTCTGCATTGCTCACTGTTCTAACTCATATTAGATCTAGACATAACTACGGCAGCACAATATGCAGATGTTGAATTGTTATTCATTGAAACTCCATCAACGGAAAATGTCTGTTTTGCTCGCTCTTGGGAGAAAGCGAGCGTAAATGGGGTAATCTCAACAGACAAATAGTGCAAAAGTTCTAAGTCGGTTTGTGCCCTTTGCGCCTTAGAAAGCTAACACGGAAACGCCCCCAAGCTATGTATGGATTCCATTGCGACTCAAGCAGTGAAAATTTAAGTTATACCCGCGCTCGCTTTTTCCCGTGTTATTCTGAGCAGGTCTTTAATTTTGAGCCTGTGGATTTTATCTGTTTTCTGAAAATTCAAAATTCAAAATTAAAGATCTGGTCCTCATTACCAAAATTAAAGATCTGGCCCTCATTACCCTCATTAGCATGCTCATTACTGCAGGCCTCTGTGGTCAGTTCATGGTGGCCTTGGTCATCTCCGTTAGCGATGGTGAAATCACTAACAAATTGGTAGCACTTATTTTTCCCTTGTTGAGCCACTTCGCTAATAGTGATAATCCCCTTATTGCCCGACTTACCATTACTCCAAGACTGTTTAGCGCCAATTTTAGGTTTTTCCATTAAACGCGCCATTGCTTCGCCATATAATTTCCGGTCTTTGTTCGAGAGGCTGTTGGCATCCTTTAGGCGCAATATTTCGGTCGTGTCTTTGCCGATTTTTCCTATCAATTCAAATGGTGAATGAAGGATCCCGCCAACAAACCCAGTTAGCATGCCTTTGCTCGCATCTTTGCCCACTTGTTCGGCCTGCCCCACTAACGCTTCCGCCTTAGCGATTATTTCTGGAACCTCAATACGCAATGCTTCACTTTCAGCCAAGATCAACGGGATTTGCGGTAATGCATTAGCAATTTGTTGGTTAGTACCCGCTATTGTTTTATTGGTACTGCGCACAGTTTGATTGGTTTCATCAACTAACTTTAACAGCGCCGGAAGCTCGGCTCGCCACTCATCAGACTGCTTTAAAATTGGTTCAATAGATTGAGTGACCGTTGAGACTTCATTGATAATAATCGGCACCTGCTGATTAATCATATCAACTCTGGCTAATACCTCAGGTATCAGCTGCTGGTAACCTTTACTTTGTTCAATAATTTGCGGTACAAACTGTTTCAGCTCGGCAACCTCATTGATAATCGGCGAGACTCGTTGAGCAGTATCATCAATTTGTTCAAGTAGTGCCGGTAATTGCTGACGAAACTGGCGAATTTCAGAGGCAAAAAATACGATGGCGGCAGCCAAGGCAAGCAAACCTAAGGCAGTTAACAGTTTGATGAATCGAACAAAGGTGTCCATGAAGAATGCTATCCCTTACTATAAGTGTGCGTATATGCCAATAACCTTAACCTATTGTTTGGTTAGGGTAAGCGCTTTAGTTTATTAGTTTTACTTTGCGGAGTATAGGGCGAATAACAGGCCTTTGTTCTTAGATTCGAGTCTGATGCTTTTTCTGGCAATTAACATTATGCAAAGGGCTGTAAAGGCAGATCTTTTGATAAATAAACCGACCAACTCGGCTAGTTTATACAAAATCGATAGGATCAACGTCTATCGACCATCTCACTTTACGGCCTTCGGGGAGATTATCAAAATCGCTGAGTGCCTGCTGCAGGGTTTGCGTAATCAAAGCGCGTTGCTCACTTTGTAACAGTAGTTGAAAGCGGTATTTACCCGCCCGTCGCTCCATTGATGCGGGAATCGGCCCTAAAATAAGCAGTCGTTCGCTTATCTTATTCGCCGCAGTGATCTGCGCCAGTATCTGTTTGCACAAACCGAGAAAGTTCTCCGCTTGAGTGGCATTATCGGATTCGCAGCGCAGTAATGCTTGAAATGAACTGGGTGGTAATTGTGCTAAAACTCGCTCCTGCAGTGCATTTCTGGAAAACTCCAAATAACCATTATTGATAAGATCCTGCAGTAAACTGTGCTCTGGATGGTGCGTTTGTAAAACAACTTGCCCTTTTTTCTCTTCTCGTCCCGCGCGGCCTGCTACTTGTGTAAATAGCTGCGCTAATCGTTCACTGGCACGGTAATCATTACAAAAGAGTGCGCCATCAACATCAATTAATGCCACTAAAGTAACGTCTGGAAAATGATGCCCCTTGGCAAGCATCTGTGTGCCGAGCAGAATCTTGTATTTCCCCTTGTTAATGTCATTTAAATACTGATTAAAGCTCTCTTTTTTACGGGTATTATCACGATCAATTCGCACCGTCGGGTGATCGGGGAAAAGTGTATTCAGTGTCTCTTCTAGCTGCTCTGTGCCCACCCCGGTTGAGATTAACTGCGTTGAACCACAATCATGGCATTGATGAGGTACTGGCAGGGTAGAGGTACAGTGATGACAATGCAGATAATTTGCGGATTTATGGTATGTATAAAATGCATCACAGCGGGGGCATTTCACCAGCCATCCACATTCATGGCACATCAACACTGGTGCATAGCCGCGGCGATTTAAAAACAGAATTACCTGGTTATTTTTAGCGAGGTGTTTTCCCATCAGTTCAATCAGTTGTGGTGATAAACCTGATTTAAGCGGTAAGCCGGCTAAATTAATCAAACTGCTGGCCGGTGGTTTGGCATTACCTGCACGCTGCGTGAGATGCAGGTGCTGATATTTTCCCTGCAGGGCATTATGCAGGGTTTCCAGAGAGGGGGTTGCTGAGCCTAAAACAATCGGGATCTTTTGTTGAAATGCGCGTTTTATGGCAAAGTCCCGGGCATGATAACGAAAACCATCCTGCTGCTTAAAAGAGCCATCGTGCTCTTCATCAATAATGATTAACCCTAAGTTTTTAAAATCACTAAAAACGGCACTGCGCGTGCCGATAATAATTGCTCCGCTACCTTGCTTGGCATGTAACCAGGTATCTAACTGTTCACGCGAGTTTAACCCGGAGTGCTTTAGGTAAGTGGGCACATTAAAGCGCGCCTGAAAACGTTGTACGGTTTGCGGGGTCAAACCAATTTCCGGCACTATCACTAATATTTGCTTACCTGCTTGCAGAATAGGTTTTAATATATTGAGATAAACCTCGGTTTTACCACTGCCAGTAATACCTTCCAATAAAAAACAGTTAAATGCATCAGTTTGCTGGGTAACGCTGGTAATCGCAATCGCCTGTTCGGCAGTTAATGTTGGTTTTTGTGTGCTTTCTGAAAAGGAGTCTGACCAGTTTAGATTGCAATCTGGTTGTAACTCAACTGCTTCGATTAAACCTTTTTCTTGTAATGTTTTCAGTGTCGGGCGGCTAACATCCTGCGCTTTTAACTGCTCTGTAGCTAATGCAGATGCTTGTAACAAAGAGAGAGCCTGTTGCTGTTTTTTCGCGTTTTTAAAATCATCTAAATTAAAGTCGTTTCCCGACAGTTGCCAATGTTCACAGCCCTTGAAGTTTGCTTCTTTACCCTGGCGCAATAGGCTTGGAATCGCCTGCTGAAATACATCTCCAAAAGGGTGCTGGTAATAAAAAGCAGCCCAGCGCAAAAGCGACCAGAGGTTGCCATCTAATAACGGTGTCTGATCAATTAACTGGGTGATATTTTTTAACTTATCCAATGCATAATCGCAGTGAGGGTTCACTTCGCAAATTACCCCGATCATCTGCCTTTTTCCACCAAAAGGAACACGCACACGACAGCCAACCAGGTTATTTATATCTGTTTTAAGCAGATAACCGGGCAGTAAATAATCGAACTGTTTATGCAGTGGGATCGCCAGCGCGATGCGACAAATAATAGGTTGGGTCATAAACTCAATTAGCTAATAATAAAAAATCTATTGTAACGCTTTTTAAAGTGAGCGACTTAAATAAATACAGGTAAAGAAGTAAGGGATTTTTTCCATAAAAGGGGGCTGATATTATTTTTTAGATCTGATTTGCTATTTCTATCATAAATATTGAAATGGTGTAGTGAATATTGCCTTTTACCTGTTGAGGCAAAAGGCAATGTTTTATCCGACTCTATTAATCAGCCCAAATTTCATTTACATATTCAGGATGATCAACAAAAGGGTTACGGTTACCCTGATACTGAGCTGCTGCATTATTACGATCAATCTCTTTCTGGCTTACCGGATCATTTGTGCTCCAGGTTTTTAACATAGCAATGACCCAAGGTTCAAACACCTGATCACCGCTACCATCTAACACGGCATTAGCGTTGTCCGAGTTGAGCGCCCATGAGCCTGCGATATCTTGATAACGCGTTGCCATATAAAAATGGGCTCTTGCAAAATCGCCTTTAAATTCATCGATCGGTTCAAAGACAGTTCCTGTATAGCCTAGGCCAGATCTTGCTGGACCTAATTTGCTTCCGTTTGTTGATGTGGTAGTGGCCGTGCCAACCTCACCATACGGATAGTTACTACGGTAACTGTTTACCTTACCATCAGTTGCGAAAATATGATGAACATCGGTATACATAGGAGAAGCATCGTCAAACCAGCTTTTTGGGAAAGAGTGTTCGCGGTTATAACAGTCGCCTTCACTGCTGTAATTACCGCATTGCTTAGTTACCGGCGTGAAGTTGTAACTATCTGAAGCAGAGGAGTTTTCAGAGTACATATCTAAGATAGAACCATCCTGTTCATAATATATATCTAATGAGTAAGTACTCATAAAGGTCCATAAATCACCGTAGCTTTTCGCAGTATGATCCTTAATGATATTATAAAGCGCAGTTTTTAACTCAAAAGCGGTTTTGTCCGTTGCAGCACTATAATATGTCGCTATCTCAGCTGGGGTAAGAGCAACAACAGGGATCGTAGTAACTGGATCGGTAGGTTCAACTGGATCTGTTGGGGTAGTTCCAGCCTTCTCCGTGAAGGTCAAATTATCAATATAAACAATTTCAGAACCATCAAAATCACCATCATCGTAAAAACGCGCACCAATTTCAATATCCTTAGTTTCAGTAGCAGTATATTCTTCGCTAACTTCTTGCCATTGATTAATGAGATTCTTATCTGAATAGCCTTTATAAGTAGCTAGATAAATGCGAGCTTTCTGGAAGCCTTCGGTGTGATAAATAGACATAGAGAGGGTATATGTTTTACCCGCTACCACATTGACGCTTTGACGGAAATCGGTATCACCTTGAGTGCCGGTATTAACTGTAATCGCTACAGAATTTAAACCAGTTTTAAAAATAGTACTATCTTGCAGCACTTCTATTCCACTATCAATGAGTGTCCAACCAGTGGGTTTTGCATCAGTCCAACTTTCAAAATCGCCATTAACAGCTAAATTGGTTGGCTCGACTGGATCTGTTGGCTCAACTGGATCTGTTGGCTCGACTGGATCTG
>NZ_CEZLMY010000006.1:0-51947 GCF_983033635.1 Psychromonas sp.
AATAACAAAGACTAAAACATAGTTTTATGTCTAGCTAGCATTCATTTTAACAAGCGTAAATGAATAGATAATTAGTGGATTTGGTATAAATCCTCAGTTCAGGCGGAGCTGAAAATAGAGCTCCGCCTGTAAAATTTTTAACCAGGGCGTTTGTCGAGACGCACTGAAAGTAACATTTTAGCGTAAAACAAAATAAATAGAATAAAAGCACAACACCAAAACAGGATGCTAATCCAATAACTCATTAAGATTAGATCCGGCATTAAATAAGGGAAAATAAGTCTCACTAAACCTGAAATTGCAGTGGCTAAAAAAGCGATATTCATCCACTTGGAAGGATTTAATGGACGGCCTGTATGGCCTAATGAAACGCGGCTAATCATAGCTAAAATAATCCCGCCAATACCTGCAATTGCCGCAAGGTGGATCATGGTTGTGGCATTGATAGCAGGAATAAACAGAGCGATTGAATAAAAAATCAAACCAAGTGAAAGCAGCAGATAACTTAAATGTAATGACCAGAGCAATGGCACCGGCAGTGTAATTAACGGTTTCCAGCGGATCACGCGGATTAAATTGGCAAAACCAGCAAGCAGTGCAATCGCGCCTGAAATAACAGATAAATCTGGCAGCCAGATAAAGATTGCCAATAATAACAGAGGCGCAACAGCTAAATACTCCAAGTAATTGAGAGGCTGGACTTTTTCAGTGCCGGTGCCTTTGCTGGTGAAAAAAGGGATAACCCGTCCGCCCATCACCGCGATAATAAAGAAGACTAAAAATAACATGCTCCAGATAGCGTGTTGGGCCATGATATAATCATAACTTTTAAAACCGTAAAGGCTCAGTGCGTTTAAAACGGACATAAGCAGCAAAAGCGGCACAAAAAACAGGTTGCGCCACTGTTTAGCATGGATCACCGCTTTGCCTAGCACGAAAGCCGCTAACGGCATCCAGCTTAACTCAAAAATAAAGGTTAACCAGTATAAGTTAGGCGGAAAGGCAAACATAGCGATTCGCCCAACTAACCAAATTAACAGTAACGCGGCCAGTTTTTTTCCTTTGAGCCCGGGATAACCGGTCCAGTTTTGTACCGCTGTGAGTAAAAAACCTAAAATAATTGCGCCAGCAAAACCAAATAACATTTCATGAGCATGCCAGAGGGTTGCCGGTAGTAGAGAGGGAAGTGTGATTTTTGCCGAAAGTAATAATCCCCAAACTATTATGCTCAATAGCGCAAAAGTAGAGCCAGCTAAAAAGAATGGACGAAAACCAAGACGAAACAGCGGCAATAATTGCTGTTCTTTTGCATTGTCGGTAATCTGTAGCATTATTAATTCCTATTTTGTATTACGCTTGATTTAGCGCGGATTTTATAAGACGAGTAACTTATGTCAGAAAACTTATCTAAAACACTTTTTGCTCATAAATTTAATGTGCAAGAAACTTCAACGATTATCCCTAATTCATTAACAAAAAAAAACCTCAATTTAGATGATGTTATTATGGATGGCGAAGAGCAGAATGGTTGGTATCGTTTATTAAAGTTTATGCTTTGGTCGTGGCAAGGGTTAGATCTTATCGACTGTTACGATGTCCTTTCTCATATTTCAGCTTCAACTAATAAACGCAGTGATGAAGATATATTAGACAGTGTCATTGGTTTCCGCCCTGGTAACTGGTCCTATGAATGGACCCAGCAAGGGATGCTTTACCAGAAACAAGCTAATGAGTTTGCCAAACAGGGACAACGGGAAAAAGCAAAACAAGCTTATTATTGTGCGTCGCAATTTTACAGTGTCGCGAGTTACCCAAATTTAAAAGGCGATGAACTAAGTATCCAAGCGCAGGTTTTGGCGTTTAATAGTTACCGTGAGTCATTTAAGTTTAATGACCATTACCTGTTGAAAGAGATAAAAGTGCCTTTTCAAGGTAAAGAGGTAACCTGTTATTTACATCTCCCTCATACCGAGACAATCCATCCTGTGGTTATTGTTAGTGGTGGAATTGATACACTGCAATGCGAACTGTTACCACTGTTTGAAAAAGATCTTGCTCCCGCGGGGATTGCCATGTTGACCGTTGATCTGCCCGGTATTGGTTTTTCATCGCATGTTAAATTAGAGCAAAACTCCTCGAATCTGCATCAAGCAATTATTCATTATTTAAAAAATGTGCCATGGGTGGATCATGACAGGATCTCCTTAATGGGTATGCGTTTTGGTGGCAATGTAGCTACGCGTTTAGCTTTTTTGGAGCCAAAAACTGTAAAATCAGTGGTTTGTGTTGGCGCGGCGGTCGGCAGCATATTTGATAAGCTAGATAATTTTAAAAAGCTGCCACCTATGCTGCTGGATTGTATCGCATCACGTATGCAGGTGAACAATTCCAGTGTTGAAAGATTATATCAGCATTGCGTGCCATTCTCCTTAATCAAACAAGGTTTGCTTGCACGCAAACGTATTGATACACCGCTACTGAGCATTGGTCACAAAGACGATATCATTTGTAACGAGCAAGATTTACGGTTGATTGCACGTGCAAGCCGCGAAGGAGAATCACATATTATTGATAAACCTCCCATTTTTGAATCATATTTAAACTCTTTAAGTTATTCTGCCCAGTGGTTAACAAGACATCTGGCAGAGTGAGTGTTAAATTAAGCTTTATAAACCACCTCTTATCAGGAATATATTTTTATGACATTAGCGCTTAATACAGGCCCCTCTCGCGGTCGACTGTTTAAATTATTTACTGATTTAGGCCCTTATTTTCGTAAACTACACTCAACGGAGTGTTCGTTCTTTTTTGATTGTTTAGAAATTTGCATTGATGCGGAAAAAGAACCGGAAGAAAGAGAATTTTATGGCTGGTGGTTGCTGGTAACAAAAGATGAAGACGGTTGTCATTACCAGCGATTTGATGGTATTTATAATTTAGCGGGTGATTGGGTTGTTGAGAGTATCAGCAAAAATGATCAGCAACAGCTTGATAAGTCATTTGAGCTATTTCTGAAACGTCTTGCAACATTAATTGATATTGAAACCGGCCTGAAGCTTGAGGCATTGCAACAAGTTGTTTTAACTGAGGTTTAACTTTGTTAGCACTTAGTTACTATGCTCAGCATGTGAACTAGGAAGTAATAATGGTATACTAAAAAACAGTAACGATAACTTCGTTGCTGTTTTTTTATTTTAGACAACGTATTTTTTTAAACTCCTAATTAAAAATGAAGGAAGCATGAAAACCAATACAAAAACAATTGTAGTTAAGCTAGGAACCAGTGTTCTGACGAGTGGCACCGCAAAATTAGACCGCTCCCATATGGTTGAAATTGTGCGTCAATGCGCGCAGTTACAAAAGCAGGGCCATCAAATTATCGTGGTCACCTCTGGCGCAATCGCTGCCGGTAAAGAACATCTAAATATGCCCGATATTGCTCCGACCTTTGCCAATAAACAGATGCTCGCTGCTGTAGGACAAGGTCAACTGGTACGTGAGTGGGAAAATCTCTTTAAAATTTATGGCCTGCATGTTGGGCAAATGCTCTTAACTCGCGCCGATTTAGATGATCACGTACGTTTTTTAAATGCGCGGGATACCATCAAAACGCTGCTCAAACATCGAATTATACCGGTAGTAAATGAAAATGATGCGGTTGCAACCAGCGAAATAAAAGTGGGCGATAATGATAATCTTTCTGCGTTAGTTGCATTACTCGCAGATGCGGATCAGTTATTGCTGTTAACTGACCAGAAAGGGTTATTCACCGCAGATCCACGCAGCAATCCCGATGCACAGCTGCTTCCTGAAATTGCAATCATTACCGATGAAATTCATGCATTAGCGGGTGGCAGTGTCGGCGGTTTAGGCACTGGCGGTATGGCAACTAAGATTGAATCAGCAACTGTTGCACATCGTGGCGGAATTGAGGTGGTGATTGCTTCTGGTCATAAAAACAATGTCATTATTGATGCGGTTAACAATAAAGCGGTTGGAACACGTTTTGTTAATGATAATAGTCGCTTAGAAGCACGCAAAAATTGGATTTTTGCAGGCTCTACTATTGCCGGAACTATTATTGTCGATGATGGTGCCGAGCAGGCGATTGTTGATTCTGGCAGCAGTTTATTACCTAAAGGCATAAGAGGCACAACAGAACATTTTTTACGTGGTGACGTGGTTGTTATTAGCAACCTGGCAGGCAATGAGCTCGCGCGAGGTGTTGTAAGATATAAAAGTATTGATATTGAAAAAATTAAAGGGTTACATTCAGATCAAATCGAAGCCTGTTTAGGGTTTGAACATGGTCGAGTGGCCATTCACCGCGATGATTTAGTGTTGTTATAAAAAATATTTTAATTGCCGTGCGCCAGCTGGCAATGCAATAAGGAAAAAAATAATGGATTTACAAGCGATAGGAAAGCTCGCAAAAGAAGCAAGTTATGAACTTGCGATAGCGGACAGCAAACAAAAAAATGCTGCGTTAGAAACGATTGCATTAGCGCTGGAAGCAAACGAAAGTGAGATTGTTGCAGCTAATAAACAAGATATACAAGCGGGCATCGATGCGGGATTAACCGATGCGTTATTAGATAGGTTATTACTTGATGAAACACGTTTAGCGGGCATTATCGCTGATCTGCGCAGTGTGATTAATTTAGCCGATCCAGTTGGTGAAGAGTTTGACAGTAAGTTACTTGAAAATGGTCTGAAGCTGAGTAAACGCCGAGTGCCGGTGGGAGTGATTGGTGTTATTTACGAAGCACGTCCCAATGTAACTATTGATATTGCCGCTCTTTGTTTAAAAACAGGTAATGCCAGTATTTTACGCGGCGGTAAAGAAACGATTCGCTCTAATATGGTGTTGGTTAAAGTGATTCAGAGCGCTTTACAAAAAGCGGGCTTACCTAAAACTGCAGTGCAATATATTGAAAGTACAGATCGCGCTTTAGTCGGCGAGTTGCTGAAAATGGATCAATATGTGGATATGATTATTCCGCGCGGTAATGCAGGTCTGCAACTTTTCTGTAAAGAAAACAGCACTATCCCTGTGATTATTGGCGGTATCGGTATCTGTCATCTGTTTGTCGAGCAAAGTGCCGATTTTGATAAAGCATTAGCGATTATTGAAAATGCCAAAGTGCAGCGTCCGAGTGTTTGTAATGCCCTTGATACCTTATTGGTCGATGAAAAAATTGCCGCTGAGTTTTTACCAAAATTAGCCGCGCATCTGTTACCACTTGCTGTAACCTTAGTTGGTGAAAGCAAAGCAAAAGCAATTTTAGGTGATAAAGCGACAGTCGCTCAGGAGGGGGATTTTTCCCGTGAATGGTTATCGCTTCATTTAGGTGTCAAAGTGGTCACGGGTTTAAACGAAGCCTTAGCACATATTCGTGAGCATAGCTCAGAGCACTCTGACGGTATTTTGACTAATGATTTCACCGTTGCCAATAAATTTATTAATGCAGTAAACTCAGCCGCTGTATATGTTAATGCCAGTACCCGTTTTACTGATGGCAGCCAATTCGGCTTAGGCGCTGAAGTTGCCGTTTCCACGCAAAAGTTACATGCACGCGGCCCGATGGGGTTACAAGAGTTAACCACTTACAAGTGGATTGGTATTGGCGATTATCTGGTTAGAGGGTAGTTGGCATACAGTATGCTTGCTGATATTTGTTATAAATCGCGTCATTTGGTTTGAGTTGATTTCAATGTCAGCACTTGTTGATATAAGGTTTAGGCTTTAGCCTCTTAATTTGAATTATAAATTTATAACGTGATACAAGATAAACTTTTATCGTACAGCGAGCCTTTTTTTTAGGTTAAACTTCCACTATCTACACGGAAGTTTAAATTGCACAAATTTATTAAATTATTTATTGTTTAACACAATAGTTAAACAATATTCAAAATACAGGATCTTTTTATTATGAAAAAACAGTCGGGTTTTACGTTAATTGAATTAGTTATCGTTATTATTATTCTTGGTATTCTGGCAGCTACAGCCGTGCCAAAATTTGTGGATCTGCAAGGTGATGCACGTGAATCTGCAATAAAAGGAGTTAAAGCAGCATTGGAAGGTGCGGCAAGCTTAGCTTATTCTCGCGCTGCCATTGACGGTGTTGAAAATGCATCCTCTGCCGCCGCGACTGATCGTAATGTTACCCTTGTAAACGGTTACCCTGATTCATCTTCGACTGGTATCGAAGACGCTGTTGAATTAAGTGTAGATGATTGGACTGTCGCACACGGTACTACTACTACAACTATTACAGCTTTAGTTGCATCAGGTGCGACGCAAACAACAACTTGTACAGTGGTATATAATGAAGCAGCTGCTGACGCACGTCCGGTTATTACAGCGACGGTTACTGACTGTTAATTCTTAAGCAACTCGAATAAGAACCTCTAAATCCCACGTTTATCGTGGGATTTTTTTATCTGCTTGCCAAAAAACTTTTCTATCTTGTATATATTGCCTTGATGGCTCGCCCATCTTGTTATTATTTTCTATTATTTAATCGTTCCCACGCTCTGCGTGGTAATGCATAGTTAATTGAAAATCCCACCTTTAGCGTGGGATTTTTTTTGCCTCACAAAAACGGTTTCTATTTGCGACAGAGATGATTATTAACTCGCGCTTTATGCTGTTATTTTCTATTATTGAAGCATTCTTAACCTGGCATGTTTACGATAAAAAACAGGAATAAAATGCGGCAAATTAAATATCGCCATGCACAATCTGCTTTTTCTCTACTGGAGTTGATTTTAGTGGTGACGGTGATCGGAATATTAAGTGCAGTTGCGCTGCAGAAATTTATCCCTTTAACAGCCGATGCGCACCTGTCGGTATTGCAGGGAATGCAGTCGTCGCTCGAAGATGCCGCCGGTTTTACCTATAATAAAGCTGTGTTGGCGGGGAAAGAAACACAGCCAAGCGCGTTAGTGGCAATAAAATCCGGACGTGTACTTGATGCGAATGATCCGTTTGTGGTTTTTACCCGTTATGGTTACCCGCAGGGAGTTTGGTCTGAGATAATAAAAATCATTGAATTAGATGAAATTGACTGGCTTTATAGTAATCAGCAGTCAGGCACAATAAACCAACCCGCGTCGGTTTATTTGTGGACAAAACAGGGACCCGGATCGATTTCTCGTTGTAATATTAGTTATCAGGGGGCTTTGGACAGTGGATTTCGCCCGCAAATTATTATTAACGAAACAGGCTGTTAAACTCGCTGTTAAACTACAACTTAAATGGATATTAAATGTCGTCAGCCGTAGGTAAAAACTCAACCTCTAAAATAGCTGGTTTCACGCTGATTGAGCTGGTGGTGGTGATTATTGTGATTTCTGTATTAGCTGCAGTGGCCATTCCAAAATTTTCCAGCAAATCAGGGTTTGAAGATTATACCGTGCAGGACCAATTAATTGCCCGTTTACGTTTAGTACAACTGCAAGCGATGAATGCAGATCCTACTACCGATGTGACTGAGAATGCCTGTTATTGGCTGGTGGTAAAAAGTAACTGCTTTTATCATGAGCATACGACTAAAAATGGTAACGACTGTAACTTACCATCTGCCGCTGATGTTTGTGCAAGCGATGATTATAATCAATATAATAGCGTAACCTTTCCAACGGGCATGTTAGCTCCGAATAATTACCGTTTTGATCTGCAGGGGAGATTAGCAACAGGCGCTAGCCCCATTACTATTACAGGTGATAACAGTTTAAGTGTAACCATTGAGTCTGAGGGCTATGTTCATGAATAAAATAGGCATGAATAAAAAAACCGTCAATAAAGGAGTTAGCCGAGGTTTTAGCCTTGTTGAACTTGTGGTCGGCATTGTCGTATTAGGGGTAGCGATGATGGTCATGAATACTATGCTGATTTCACAAAGCAAAGATGCGCTTGAACCGCTTTACCGTTTACGCGCTTCACAGCTTGGACAGAGCATTTTGCAGAATATTTTGTCACGCGCGTATGATCAGAACTCCGATCATAACGGTGGTTATTACCGCTGAGGTGAAATATGGGGAGATGTCAGTTTATGGTTTGATGGTACAAATTGGCAAACAGGTGGAACGCCAACCGCAGTGGCTTGTTCTGCTACTTTTGGCATAGATACAGGTGAAAGCGCAGGTGAACACCAGAACTTTAATGACGTTGATGATTTTATCGAAAATGATTTTGTCAGTGCAGTCACTTATGGTGATGTATTAGGGACCCCTTTGCCCTCGCAATACAATAACTATGCAGTAAAGATAGAGGTGGTTGCAGATACCACTACGCTCGGTGGCGCAACAATGAAACGCATTGATGTCACTATCAGAACGCCAAGTGATGAACAGATTTTATTCTCTGCTTTAAAGGGGAACTATTAATGCGAGCTGCTAAGGTCGTTTTACAAAAGGGCTTTACTTTAGTTGAACTGGTGATTGTAATCATCATCCTCTCTGCGTTGGGCATCGCGACAAGCAGTTATATCGCCACTGGGGTGGATATCTATACCGATATTACAGAGCGTGATAAATCACTGAACAGTGTGCGTTTTGTAATGGAACGCCTGCGTAGAGAAGTCTCAAGTGCGCTACCTAATAGCGCCATAGTCACTAATGGCTGTTTAACCTTTACACCGATTATTGCCAGTTCGCTTTATAATGACTTTCCTATCGCGCCATTAAGCGCCAGTGTCGGTACGATTGCGCCGATTAATGATTATAGCCATCAGACTGGCGATAGAGCCGTTGTTTATCTGTTAGCGCAGAATGAATTGAACGGCAACAGTAAAGTTCATCCGATTAGTGCTATTAATGCAGGTAAAGATACACTTAATTTTGGCGGAGATGTTAGTTTTTCTTTAGCCTCTCCCGCTAAACGTGTTTATATTATTCGCGATAATATAACTTACTATTTTAGTGCTGGTAATTTATTGCGTGGCAGTGAGTGCGTCGATGGTGTATTAATGGCCAATAATATATCGGGCAGTTTTTCAGTGAGTGACGCGACGCTGCAGCGCAATGGTCTAGTACAGGCAATTTTTACTCTCGACTTTGACGGGCAGGAGGTTTCGATTGAGCAAACGTTACATATCAGCAATGTACCATAAAACAAGGTCCCGTAAACAAAACTGCTACTCAGTAAAAAAACAGTCGGGCAGTGCGATTGTTATTGCCATCTTTGTGATTATTGTTATCTCATTATTAGGTGCGAGTTTAATCTCATTACAGCGAGACAGCGCTGAGGGTACAAGTTATGAAGTGTATGCAGCACGCGCTTATCTGTCGGCCTATTCGGCTAGTGAAATTGCATTAGCTCAGCTGTTCCCGCTGAATGCGGCCTCTGCTGGTCTCGCAACCTGTGCTGCTGTCACTGTGGAGCCCACCTTACCAGATAATAATGCTGGATTTCATGGCTGCACCGACATCAAGGTGATTTGTAGCTCAACATTAGCCTCCGCAGGTTTGGCGACGCGCTATAAAGTCGTCAGTACGGCCACATGTCAAAGCAGTCAAATCAACACGCGCCGTCAAATAACAGTCGAGGCGACTAATTTATGAAATTGATAGTGAAACTTATCTTAACTGCTTTATTTTTTATTTCTGCTAATGCAGCTGCTAGGGGCACTGCTGATATTTGTGAGTCTGACCTAGATCTCAGTGGTTTTGAAATTGTGAGTGGCGATTTGGATATTGCAGCTGGAGATAATCGTAGCGGGGATATTTACGTGCTAGGTGAAGTGAGTATTAATGGGGCTAATAGTAATAGAAGAACAACTTATGATGGCAGTATTTATGCCACAGGTAATGTTTATATTGGCAAGAAGGTAACTGTAACGGGGTTTGTATATAGCGAACAACAGATCACCCTGCATAATCAGGGTAATATTATAATAGTAGAAGGCACCTGTTCGGGCGGGGAGCCTATCCCCTCAATCGATCTACCTGTGGATGAATTAACCGAGCAGTGTAGTGCTATCTTTCAAGATGCAGCGCAGAGCTACAGCAGCAGTGGTCATTTAACCATGTGGGGCAGCTCGCAAATTATTGATGATACCAATGCATTTGATTTTTACTCTCATGAGCCTTACGGCAATGCTAATGGCTGTGGGGTAGGTGTACAGTGTACGAGTACAGGAGAGCAATCTGCTGAGCTTTCTTCTTTTACTATCCCAACTATTGACGCTCCTGACATTACAGTCGCCTCATGGTCGGGAGCGGATGGTCTGAATATTACGCTCGGCGATCCCGATTCTGCAACGGATAAATTCAAGGGCACAGCCTTTGGAGATATTACTGTACATAATGGTGGTACATTAACGTTTGCTTCACAGATACCTGAGCATGTATATCGTATTAATAGGCTTAATGTTTACGACGGTGGTGTTGTTTATTTAAATGCAGGGGTTTATGCGATAAGAGGCTTGGGAGTTACTAACGAAAGCTCGCGGATAGAGGTGGGGGAGGGGGATGTTTATCTGTTTGTTAGTAAGAGCGATAGTGTTCAGGGCAGTATTGAAAGGAGTAATACCGCTCTCCCTGGACAGTTTGTTTTTGTAACAGGGGAAACGGTAGCTTTCAATGGTAATGCTCGTTTTAGCGGATCGCTCTATGCCAATGGTAATGTAGAGTTAAACGGTAATACCTACATTGAAGGGCGTGTAGCATCTGCAAATTTACAAATGACAGATAATACGATAATTGAAAATGAGCTTGAATGTGGCGTCCCTCCTGTTAATGATTATGTTTTTGAGATAACCACTTCCGCTGATGCGCTGACCTGTGAACCACATCCTGTTTTTATTCAGGTGTTGTTAGATGGCAATCCCGCAACCGATTATGTGGGATTGATTAATCTTTCAACCAGCACGGATAAAGGTGTTTGGAATAAGCTAAATGCAGATGGAACACTGACTGATGTCGGTAGCGCTGATAATGGTCAAGCCAGTTATCAATTTGTAGCTTCCGATCAAGGGATTATTGAACTGGGTTTATTTAATAATATCGCCAGTGACTTAACGGTTAGTGTGAGTAGCGGGGCGGTAAGTAACGTTTCAAATTTAATTAGCTTTCGACCTTTCCAGTTAAAATCGGAACTCAGTTGTAACAATGGTATAGACGCATCACCCTGTTTTACAACGGCTAATCTTCCGTTTGCTTTAACATTGACAGCTGTAGGTAAAGATCCAGATGCGGATGGTTGTGAGGTTATCGAGGAGTATACGGGTGATAAAAACTTAAAGTTCTGGTCGAGTTATGTAGAGCCAGAGGTTCCTGTTGGTCTCAATGTTGAAGTTAATCAAACTGTGATTGAAAAAAATGCAACGGATGCTACGGAGCAAAGCGTTACCTTTTTAAATGGCGTGGCAACGGTTTCGGTTAATTACCCCGATGCTGGGCAAATACAAATTCATGCGCGGGATGATCAAGGTATTGGCGCTCCGCCTGCGGATCCGGGCCAAGATGATGAATTACAAGGCAGCGCCATTACCATTGTTAATCCTTTGCAATTAATAATTACTCCAGTTAGCGATAATCCTGCTGAGCTGAGTGATTATGATCCTATCACTGGCACTGGTTTTAAACGTGCTGCAGTGCGTAGCCATAGCACAGTCGTTGATGTTGATACATTTGATATCACAGTAAAAGCGGTCATTGATTGTAGTGATGACCCTTTGAATCATTGTACAAACGGTACAAGCACGGTTACGCCAAGCTTTAGTAATAGTGTGACACTGTTACCGACGTTAGTTTTCCCAACGCACGCTTCAGCATCTATTGGTACTGTTCATTCAGAAGATGGGAGTAATGCTTTAACTGCCATGATGAGTGGAGGTGAGTTAATCTATTCCGACCTTTCCTATGATGAAGTGGGGGTACTTGGTTTACAGGCAACCAGTGTTAATTATATTCAAACAGGCAATGATATTACTGTTTCTGATGTTAAAGAGATAGGGCGCTTTTACCCCAATTATTTAGCTTACGATAATTATCATTATCAAGGAGGTTGTAACAGCAATGATTTTACTTATATGACAGAAGGGCTAGCAACGGATACCCCGTTGTTAACTTCTGCGGTATCAGTAAATTATGTGATGCAAGCAAAAGCGCAAGCCAGTGCGAGTGCGACTGAAAAAACAACGGAGAATTATCATTATGATGTTAACAATGGCTACCCTGTTGCTGCAACGGCTAATTTTTCTGATGTGGCGTATGCAACAAATGATTCAACAAATGTGAGTGAACGGATATTACCCGTTGATTATTATGATGAAACACAATGGGAAGCCGGTGTTTACACTATTACTGGGCTTGCAATGGGTTTGCAAAAATCGTTAACCGCCGCGGATGGCCCCTATTTTTCGGTAATGCCTGATGGTACTGACAATCAAATTGAGTATTTCATAACGTTATCTGGCATAGATGGTGAAAAATTACAGACCAATGCATCAACACCCTGTACAACCACCAATCAATGTCGATTACCCGCTGATATTAATCTAAGTAGCTTTGGTGATTTAGCTTACGGGCGTTTACAGGCTGGAAATGGTCATGGCAGTGAATTTCAACCGGTTCGCACCACAGTGCAAGCCACCTATTATGATGGTAGTCATTTTGTGCCGATGATTCGAGATATATGCAGCACTACCGATATGTCACAAGTTAGCGCTATCCCCGTAAAAAATGCAACTACGGATAAAATTGAGATAACAGATCCGCAAACAGGTAGCAAGGGGAAAACTAAAGTGAGAATATTAAATACCCCCTTAATTAATGGTCAAAGCTTTTTCGATTTCTCCGCTCCGTCGCCATCAACTCGCGGTAAACTCGATTATTTTATTAATTTAAAATCTAATACATCAGCAGTATTAGATGCGCCTTGGCTATTAGACAGCGGCAATGCGGTTGCTTGCCCGAGTGCTACAGGAACAAAGAAAGATTGTATCTCCGGGGAGGTCTCATTTGGATTATTCCGAGGTAATGACCGCATTATCTACCGTTTGCAGACCTTTGAATAATTTGGAAGTGCGGCTTCAGCCGCGCTAAATGGCAGGCGGGATTGAAGTCTCGCCTGCAATGTTCGCAGAGCAACTACAGTACCTGCGCTTTTATCTCACCCTTATCTAAGCGCACCGTTATTTTATCTCCCGCAGCTAAAGTGGATGCATCTGTGGTCACTTTGCCTTTCTGATCTTTTACAATCGCATAACCGCGCGCCAAGGTGGCGAGTGGGCTGACAGTATTTAACTGCGCAATATTACTCTGCAGGTCCATCTCGCTTTGCTTAAGTTTGTTTAACATAGCTGTTTGCAGGCGAGCCTTAAGTTGTGATTGTTTCTGCAGTTCAAGGTGAATGCTCTGCTCGGGGCTGAAATGCGATAACTTGCTTTGTAACTGTTGCTGCTTTTGAGTTTGTCTGCTCAGTGTTTGCTTCATTGCATGTGACAGGCGTAATGAAAGTTCATCGAGCTGCAGGCTTTGCTGTTGTAATTTATGTTTAGGATCTTGTTTGAGTAATTTTTCCTTTAATAAAGCATGTTGGTGTGATTTTAGCTGCAAGCGCGCGGACATTGCTTGTTTGAGACGATTCAATAATGTCTGTAATTGCGTTTCCACAAATACCTTGTTCTGACTGACAAGCTCTGCGGCTGCAGAAGGGGTGGCAGCACGTAGATCCGCCACAAAATCACTAATGGTGACATCAATTTCATGGCCAACAGCGCTGATAATAGGTAATTGGCTATTAAAAATAGCATAAGCAACAACTGCTTCATTAAAACACCAGAGATCTTCTAATGAACCGCCACCGCGGCCAATGATTAACAAATCACATTCATTACGTGCATTGGCCAGTTGAATTTGCGCGGCAACCGACTGCGCGCTGCCTGCACCTTGGACTTGGCTTGGGTAGATAATCACCTGCAAGCGCGGATCGCGACGTTTTAATATACTTAAAATATCGTGCAGTGCAGCACCTGTGGATGAGGTGATAATACCAATACGTTTGATAATTTGCGGCAAGGGTTTCTTATTACTTTCAGAAAACAGACCTTCAGCGGCCAGTTGGCACTTTAATGCTTCAAATTGCTGTTTTAATAAACCATCACCTTCGGGTGCCATGCTTTCAACAATCAGCTGGTAATCACCACGAGCTTCATAAAGGCTGAGTTTGCCGCGTACTAAAACCTGTTGCCCATGTTTTGGGGTAAAACCCGCACGTCGATTATTGCCCTTAAACATGGCGCAGCGTACTTGTGCGCTGTGATCTTTCAGGGTGAAATACCAGTGCCCGGAAACGGCAACGGTTAGGTTAGAAATCTCACCGGATAACCATATGACTCCAAGACCTGTTTCTAAAAGAGATTTTGCAGCGCGATTAAGGCTGCTGACACTATAGATATTCTTATTTTGTGAGTTCATTATCGTTTATCGCAATTTGTTAGCAGTGAAAATTGAGCTGAATCTTAGCATCTTCTGGTAAATGTTAAAAAGAGTTGCTAAACAAGTTAATTTTTAATTGTAGTTCGCTCACATAACGATTAAAATCCCAGCGCAATATCATACCCAAGAAATTTGGGTATACTGAAAAATCCTCCCAACTATAAGTGAGATATTGCAATGCTACGAATTGCCAAAGATGCGTTAACATTTGATGATGTATTATTAGTGCCAAGTCATTCGACTGTACTTCCAAATACTGCGGACTTAAAAACCCAACTAACTCCAACCATATCATTAAATATTCCAGTTGTTTCTGCAGCTATGGACACTGTGACTGAAGCGCGTTTTGCTATCGCTTTAGCGCAGGAAGGTGGTATCGGTTTTATCCATAAAAACATGTCTATTGAACTGCAGGCTGAACAAGTTCGTCTGGTTAAAATTCATGAAAGTGGTGTTGTTGCTAGCCCTGTTACTGTATCTCCTGACACTACTTTAGGTCAAATTAAACAACTAACAGTAAAACACGGTTTTGCTGGTTACCCGGTTGTTGAATCTACTGGCGAATTAGTGGGTATTATCACTGGCCGTGACGTTTTATTTGAAACAGATTTAGAAAAGCCCGTTTCGGCTGTTATGACAGGTAAAGCTGATCTTGTTACTGCTAAATCAAACACGCCGCGTGATGAAGTTGAAGCATTAATGCACGCACACCGCATTGAAAAAGTATTATTAACTGATGATAACTTTAAACTAAAAGGCATGATCACAGTTAAAGATTTCCGTAAAGCAGAGCGTAAACCAAACGCATGTAAAGATGAATTAGGTCGCTTACGTGTCGGTGCCGCTGTCGGTGCTGGAGCGGGTAATGAAGAGCGTATTGATGCATTAGTAGAAGCGGGTGTGGATGTTTTATTAATTGATTCTTCACACGGTCATTCTCAAGGTGTGTTAGATCGTATTAAAGCAACACGCAGTTCATACCCGGATCTGCAGATTGTCGGTGGTAATGTAGCAACGGGTGAAGGTGCTAAAGCACTCGTCGCTGCTGGTTGTAGCGCGGTTAAAGTTGGTATCGGCCCTGGTTCAATCTGTACTACCCGTATCGTTACCGGTGTTGGTGTTCCGCAGATTACTGCTATCTCTGATGCAGTTGCTGCCCTTGAAGGTACTGGTATTCCGGTTATCGCCGATGGCGGAATTCGTTTCTCAGGTGATATCGCTAAAGCATTAGCCGCAGGCGCATCATGTGTAATGATGGGCAGCATGTTCGCAGGAACGGAAGAGTCTCCTGGTGAAATTATCTTATTCCAGGGTCGTTCGTACAAATCTTACCGTGGTATGGGCTCGCTTGCCGCTATGTCATCGGGTTCATCTGATCGTTACTTCCAGTCTGATAATGCTGCGGACAAATTAGTACCTGAAGGTATTGAAGGCCGCGTTGCTTACAAAGGTAAAGTTAAAGAGATCGTTCATCAGCAGATGGGCGGCGTGCGTTCATCTATGGGCTTGACGGGTTGTGCAACAATCCACGAGATGAACACCAAAGCAATGTTTGTGAAAATTACCAGTGCAGGTATGGGCGAAAGCCATGTGCATGACGTTGCAATTACTAAGGAAGCACCTAACTACCGTTCTGGCAGTTAGTCGCCTTAATAACAATCCAGATGCAGGTTTCGTTCCTCACGCTCTGTATGGGAATGCTGCCTGCTAGCAGATTTAAATGAAATTTCTGCGCTTCTAAATTGTTAAAAGCTGCTGTTAATCAGGCGGCTGAATAATATTACGAAGACGGTTTTACCGTCTTCTATTCTTTATAAAAAGGATTAATCCATGATCAAGAACATTCATGAACAGCGAATTCTGATTTTAGATTTCGGCTCTCAATACACTCAATTAATCGCGCGTCGTATCCGTGAAATAGGTGTTTACTGTGAGCTTTGGAGCTGGGATGTTGATGAGCAAGACATTAAAGATTTTAACCCTAACGGTATTATTTTAGCGGGCGGCCCTGAAAGTGTAATTGCCGAAGGCTCTCCGCGTGCACCTGAATATGTGTTTAATGCGGGTGTACCTGTTTTAGGCATCTGTTACGGCATGCAGACCATGTCTGAGCAACTCGGTGGCGCTGTTATCAAAGGTGAGGGGGAAGGTGAATTTGGTTACGCACAAGTTGAAGTGCAAGCCGCTTCTAAATTCCTTCATGCAATTGAAGATGGTCTTGCTGAAAATGGCAATGCATTACTAGATGTGTGGATGAGCCACGGTGATAAAGTTTCTGCAATTCCTGACGACTTCATCACGATTGCCAATACTGAAACTTGCCAGTTTGCTGCTATTGCCAATGAAGAGAAGCGTTTTTACGGCGTACAGTTCCATCCTGAAGTAACACATACTCGCCAGGGCGAACGTATGTTACGTAACTTCGTGGTTGATATCTGCGGCTGTGAAACCTTGTGGACACCCGCTTCAATTATTGATGATGCGGTTGCACGTATGAAAGAGCAAGTCGGTGACGATGAAGTTATCTTAGGTCTTTCTGGTGGTGTTGATTCCTCTGTTGTTGCTATGTTACTGCAACGTGCCATTGGTGATAAACTGACTTGCGTGTTTGTTGATAACGGCTTACTGCGTTTAAACGAAGGTCAGCAAGTGATGGATATGTTTGGCGATCATTTCGGATTAAACATTATTCATGTTAATGCTGAGCATCGTTTCTTAGAGCAGATGGCAGGTGAAGCTGATCCGGAAGCGAAACGTAAGATTATCGGCCGTGTATTTGTTGAAATTTTTGATGAGGAATCGAAAAAATTAAATAATGCTAAATGGTTGGCACAAGGAACTATCTACCCTGATGTAATTGAATCAGCTGCTTCTAAAACGGGCAAAGCACATGTTATCAAATCTCACCATAATGTCGGCGGATTACCCGATGATATGGAGATGGGACTAGTTGAACCACTGCGTGAACTGTTTAAAGATGAAGTGCGTAAAATCGGCCTAGAGTTAGGCTTACCTTACGATATGCTGTACCGCCATCCGTTCCCTGGACCTGGCCTAGGTGTGCGTGTTCTTGGTGAAGTGAAAAAAGAGTACTGTGATCTACTGCGCCGTGCAGATGCAATCTTTATTGAAGAGTTACATAAAGCGGAGCTTTACCACAAAGTAAGCCAGGCATTTGTGGTCTTCCTGCCTGTACGCTCTGTTGGTGTAATGGGCGATTGTCGTAAATATGATTGGGTTGTTTCACTTCGTTGTGTTGAAACTATCGACTTTATGACCGCGCGCTGGTCACATCTTCCATATGATTTAATCGGTCATGTATCAAACCGTATTATCAATGAAATTGATGGTATCTCACGTGTTGTATACGATGTTTCAGGCAAACCACCTGCAACTATCGAGTGGGAATAACCGCGAGAAATTTATTCATTATTGAGAAAGGGCGCAATTAGCGCCTTTTTTTTCGCCTTGATTTTACGTTATGATAGCTTCACGTAATTTGTACCTGACAGGGCTGTGAGTGGTGATCAATAAATTAGGTTTTTACCAGGGTGCCAGACAAATTTTCTCTCCTTTTTTTAGTGAGCGACCGAGTGGTTGCGAGCTGAGTTTATTAGTTATTCATTGTATTAGTTTGCCTGAAGGTATTTACGGTGGTAAAGAGATTGAGCAACTGTTTAGCGGTTGTTTAGATTGTAATGCGCACCCCAGCTTTAGCGATTTAGCCGGTTTGCAAGTTTCTGCTCATTGCGTGATTCGTCGAGACGGTACAGTTGAGCAATATGTCCCTTTTGCAAAACGAGCCTGGCATGCGGGGTTATCATCATTTAACGGCGTCGACGCCTGCAATGATTATTCGATTGGCATTGAGCTCGAAGGTACGGATAAATCGGCCTATACAGAGGCGCAGTATCAAGCGCTTGCTAAATTAACGCTGGAGATTAAGCAACGCTATCCTGCGATTACAGCGGATCGCATAACCGGGCATAGTAATATTTCCCCGGGACGAAAAAATGATCCCGGCGATTTGTTTGATTGGCCCTATTATTTAGGTTTATTAGAGTAACAAAGCTCGCTTCTCTATCATTTCTATGCTCTTTTTATCGGATATTTTCATGCTGATTGTTAATGTTCAGCTTACGGATAAGCGCTAGTATCGTAGACACTTTGTTGATTTGCAATATGCTGTTTTTCGAACTTAATTGCTACCGGAGTTTATTTATAAAATGAAGGTGATTCGCATTAAAAGTAGCATTTAGAAAGTAGCTATATTTTTTAAAAACTTCTCTTTTTATAGGCTGTTAATAGAGTCATGCCGGCTGATATCCTGTATAATTTAGCCTTATTGTTTAGATTAAAGATAGCCTGTCGGTAATGCTTTTAATCTTTAGTCTGTTTTAATTTTAACGTCATTCTATAAGGTTATTTTATGACAACTCTCTATTTTATGCGCCACGCTGAAAGTGAAGCGAACCTAGCTGATATATTGGCATCACAACTTGATTTCCCTTTAACTGAAAAAGGAAAAAAAGATGCGGAGCAAATCGCTAAGGAGTTACAAGAATTCCAGCAAATAGACCATATCATTACGTCTCCTCTTCTTCGTGCAAAACAAACTGCAGCCCCTTTTGAAGAACTATTTAATTTACAAGCGATAACGGATAATCGAGTTATTGAACAAGATCTTGGCAAATATGCAGGTAAAACATATGCCGAGTTAGATGATGAACCTGACTATTGTCACGACAGAAGTTTACGATGGAAGTGGGTACCTGAAGGAGAGGGGGAATCTTACGAAATGATTGCCAATCGTCTGCAGCCTTTCTTTGATATGGTTTTTGATGAAAAACATGAGCATATTCTAATCATTACCCATGCAGTGACACTGCGTATGATCAAGTCAATTTTACTTAATACTCTGCCTGATTATCCTAAAGATATCGCACATAATGGTGAGATTTGGCAGGTTGAATTAAGCAAAAAAGGCGATGTTCACAAAATTCAATCTCATTTTTATGGTGAAAGTAAATTCGCCGACAGTAGAGCTTAAAGTCATATCTAAGCACTTGATGAAATCTTGTGCTTTACTAATTTACTTGATTACCCTCAAAAAAGCCCTCTCTAGGTATACGAAACTTTGAGGGATAACCCGTATAGTTTAGATTATCGTAGAGTCAAATATAGGAGCATGTAAATCAATCAGTCCCAAAGAGTTTCAATTGTATCCAGTAATATTTCATATTCGTTCAGCATCTCTTCTTTAACGATTGTATGGTTATCCTCTTGTGTATTCCTGAGTATTGGTTGTAGGTATATATCATTTTCCGGAGATAGCAAAGCATACACTTCGCTGCTCTGTGCTTGACTTCCCGCAGTATAAACCACTGCAATTTCATTATTTTCCAGTCGCACCAAAGAACCCGGAGGATAACGACCCATTTCATCAATAAAACATTCGACCAAGCTGCTATCTAACTCTTTGCCGCGCATCTCATACAACTCAGTTAACACCTGTTTTCCTGATTTTTCGCTACGGAATGCAGTCGGATGCACCATTGCCGAATAAATATCAGCTATGGCTATAATTCTTGCTCCGAGTGATATCTGTGCTCCTGCTAGACCGTCTGGATAACCAGAGCCATCAAGTCTTTCATGATGATGTCTCACTATTTCTAACCATTGGGAATCATCAACATCCAGTTGCTGTAATATTTCTTCAGTTTTTATCGGGTGTTGTTTAATTTTATCCCATTGAAATTCAGTTAACTGCTCAGTTTGATTGTTGAGCGTTTCTTGCTCGGCAATTATCCCCAGATCATGGGTTAAAGCCGCCGCGACAATAACCAGTCTTTCTGCCTGTCCCAATCCAATGCTCTTGCCGATAATTTCACAGCTTAGTGCGACATGTAACGCATGAATTAAGCCATAATGGTTTTCCAAATCCAGCTGCAATGAGGCTAATAGAGGATCATGTTGCGTTTTTACTTGTAATTGAATTTCTAGCCCGATGCTAAGAATACAGTGAACAAAATCAGGTAACTTCGTATGCTGGTTCTGCAGGAATAAAAAATAGAGTTCACTAAGCCAGGCATTTTTTTTATTAAAAGCACTGCCTGGGCTGCATCTTTTATAGTAGGGGTACTGTTTAATTTTATCAGTTGACTGTCGGCAAGGTATAGTATCAATATTGCAAATCACCCCATGATTTAACATGAATTTTTTCTGACGTTCAGTTGTGATCAACTTATGTTTTTTCAGTAACAACTTGCCAGTAATATTGTAAACTGAGTATTGAAGCACGCGACCCAACTCAACATCCGATTTTTCCACATGGCGGTATTTCATTTTATTTATCTTTCCATAAATATTGGCACAATAAATTATCTAGCTATGTCACTTCATAAATAAAGGTATACCTAATAGTTTGTTAAATCTACTCATTATTAATGGGCCAATATAATTAACTTGAGCTAAGTCCATAAACATGCCTGACTACTGCGACTCTTATTGTTAAAGAGCCGCAGTAGAGTTAGCTGTAAGTCTTATTTAAGGCTAAACATATAGGCTACGATAAATTTGGTGGCTGTTTTATCCGCTTTTGTGCTGATATCACCTGGTTGAAGCTGACCTAGCGTCTCATCCGGACGATAGAATGCCTGTTTCAGGTTAAATACAAATCCTTTAAGCATGCCGGATTTAGGTTCATAGCTGAAGGTGATTGCATGTTCATATTCTTTACCATATTCGATATCACCTGAAGTTTTATTCTTAACCGGAGCCTTACCCCAGTGATAGCGGTACTGAATATTCATATCTCGAAGATCGAAATGACGGAAATCATATTTGACACCCAGCACCATAGCTTCTTCACCATCACGTCTGAAACCGTGATAATTACCACTGGTTGCCTGGTTTAAATAGCCTTTCGCTTTACCGAAGCCATAGCTGAATGCACCGTTACCACTGCCATTTTCACGAGGGGCATTTGTTTTGCTGAACGCGTAAAGGAACTGCATCGCATCATATTTTAGTATAAATTCATACTCGATGAAGGACGCATATTCATCGAATGCCGCAATCTCTTTTTCGACATCGATATCCCATAAATCCCCGGCTTTATGGTTATAGTAATATTGTGCCTGCATAAACAGCTTAGTTTGAGGATTTATCTTGAGGTTGTAATAAGCCGCAGCATGGGAGCGGCGAAGATAATCTTTGGCTTCACCGTAAGCGATTTGATAACCCCCTTGATCACTGAATTTCTTGCGCAAACGCATAGTGTAGAGATAATCATAGTTAAGCGGATCCGGCTCATAGTAATTCGCATTACCTCTGAGATCCTGCATTTTATCTTCATTACCGGACATAAAACCGATCACATAAGCACCGTCAATAATGTAACCATTATAACTGTGCTGGGCCGTAATACCGCGGTAACTGGATAATAGCGCATCATCATCGGTTGCCGTTGTGATCATACCGGTATTATAAAAACCGTCACCAATTTTCATAAAGCCACGATTTTGCTTATTTTTACCCCAATCAAGTTTTATATTTGCAACTGGTACTTTTCCGTATGGTGAAGATTCATTACATTTATATTGTCCTTTGTAGGGCTCTCCACCAGACCAAAAACAGTCCTCACTTATAAATATTTTTTCGCCCCCATTCCAGTTGTGTACATCGCCCGGGTAAGAGGCACCCAGTTTAAACATATAGCTATAACCCAAATTAAAATTGATATTTACCGGGCTGTTAAACAACGGGGTTTTGCCTGAGCGAAAAAATAAACCGACTGATTGCCCCCACTCATATTGACGATCCATGCCATCAATATCATTAGTATTATCTTTAAAATACTTTTCTGTTGTCTTACCGTGGTTGAGTAGCACCATTGTAAATTTCGAGCCACTACTTAATTCGCCGTAGGTTTCTCCGAGACTGGAGGCGGCCGTGTCGAAGGCTTCTCCCATACCGTTTGCTGCAGCTCCATTTGAAAAAGCAAGCAGACTTGCAACCATTACGGGAAAAATAATCTTTCCACCATGGCGTGCATTATGTATCTGTTTTTCTAACATTTTATTAATCATCCCCATTTATCCTTGTAAGCAAGCTACAACCCAGTGCCATTCGACAGCAAAATTCTTAAACTATGGCTATTATACTTAATTTTTCGTTTGCTTTCGTTATTCCCGTCACGAAAATAAAAATAAATTTAATAGCGAAAAACAAAATGTAGATCACTTAAAAAGAAAGTAAGTGTAAGTATAATGAAAAAATTATCGTAAGGTTGTTTGCTGATTCAAAATTTCATAGAGAAAGCCCGAACTCAACGAACAAGCAGATTAGTTATTAGATGAGGTAAGAATAATGGCAATAAACCATGTCCGTTACAAGGCACACCGAACTGTACTGTCGGTCGCAGTTACCCTTGGCTTGTTATGTAGTGCAACTGGCTCGATGGCACAAGATATGCCCCTTTTGTTTTTAGGGGCAGATAATGCATCTGTTTCGAGTCCATTGCAATCTTCACCGGCCCAACGAAGCGCAACTGATAGTGCGGCTGAGAGAGCCGCCAGTGGCGGTGCAGATTCAACTGAAACATATGTGATAAAGCGTTTGGAAGAACAGGCAATTGCAGACGGCAATACAGAATTACTGGCTTTACTTGCATCTGCACCATCTGATGAAGCTAGCGCGCAATTAGCGGGTGAGTTAACCCCGGATCGCAGTGGCGCTAATGTGTACGGTGCAATTCTTGCGCAGGATCAATTTACTCAGGCAATTAAAAAACGTACTTCTGACTATTTGCTTGGTGATTCAGCCCGTTCATCACTGTGGGTGACTTATCTCGGTTCTGATAATAGATCCTTTATTAATAGTGAAGGCACCAATCGCTACGATGGTTTTGATTCGACCAGCTCTGGATTCGCGATTGGTTATGACAAAATTCTGTCCAACGAGTTCTTGATGGGGATCGCTTTTAGCCAGCAAAAAGTTGATGCCAGCGGTCGTCTCTATAACAACAGGACGGAGATCGAGTCTTACCAGGCTTCATTATATGCGATTAAGGGGTGGAATAATTTTTACCTGACCGGTCGTGGTGTGGTTGGCTGGAATGCGAATACGACATCACGTCAGATCGGGGAAAGTTCCGGTTATGATGGAAACACTGATGCCACAGCACGTTTTAACAGCCAGAACTTATCGCTGCAGTTGGAGTTGACACATGCCTTTTATTGGCAAAATTTCTCACTATCACCTTTAGTATCAGCAAATTATACCTATGTGAGAACAGAAGATTACTCTGAAAATTATGTGCGCGAATACAATAATAACGGCGTGTTAGTGAAAGATTCCGGTTCACCGGCAGCTTTGGCTTATGATCAGCAAAATTATGATGAACTTAATTTAGGCGCTGGATTCGAAACGGCTTACAGCCTTGATACTAAAGTCGGTGTATTTCAAACCCGCTTAGGTGTAAATGCTAATTTTGAAGTTTTAGATACTAACCTGACCACAACAGCTCGCCTAGCAAGTGGCGGCGACAGTTTTACCGTGGGGGTCAATAACGGCGAGGATGTTAGTTATGAAACCTATTTGGATTTAGCTTGGGAAACCAATGGCAGCTTCACATGGAATCTCGGCGTGCAGCGCACATGGGATGATAGCAGTGAAAATGATATGTTTTACGGCAAGGCCATTTACTCATTTTAAGTCGTGTTTTTTTTATTAATGGATTTAACGAAATGAAAACATCTAACGTTATCGACACAGTCGTTGTTATTAATATGCTGCTTCTCTGTGCATTATTGACCGTAGGTTGTAGTGATAAAGGCAGTTCCGCAGCAAAATATGACACTCATTCATACCAGCAGCCTGGCGGGAAAATCTATCTTTTTGAGCAGGGTATGCCTGATACTATCGCAGCCTCGCTCAATAGCAGATCTTCTCTGGCAACTCAATACAGAAAAGACGGCACTCATAGTCTGGCCTGGGAATATCAGCCGGAATCTACCCTTACATTCACTCAGCCTGTGGGTTACAAGCCATTTGTTGCGAATGAAAAAGATCAGTCACAAAGTACGTTTTCCGGCTGGATATATAACAGTCAGCCTCAGAAACAAAAACTGAAGTTTGTTTTTGGTACCGATAACACTGAGCAAGCCTGGTTTGATATTAACCTTGACTTTACCGGCTGGCGTCAACTGCTTATACCATTTAAAGATATGCAGGGCATTGCTGTTGAAGGAATGAACTTCTTTCAGGTTCAGGCTCCCCCTTCAATTAAGGCGGGTACCTTCTATTTTGATCAGCTGATGCTGAGTATTCCGGTTGATCCGCGCTGGCCGACCCGAGACGAAGTGGTTCCCTATGTCAATTTGGCGTCTGACACCGCTCCAAACCGCCATTGGCTGGCCCTGTATCGATATAATCAGTTTTTACAGGATCCTAATCGCAGTTATCAGGATCAGCAGATAGAAAGCAGTGCGATAAAAGCGATTAAGACTCAGCTTGATGATTTAGTTATGGTCAATCAGCAGCAAGCTGATTTAACTGCTATTGCTAAAACCTATGCAAGTTATGAACTTAAGCAGCAGGGTGATGTGATCACTGGTAAAGCGCTGTTAAATAAAAATAGACTCAAAGTCTTCCTTGATAAAGGGGTGAATAAAGGGCTGCTGGATCAGCAAGCGTTCGATACTCTCTTTGATGGGGTAACATTGCGTAGTTATGGCGAGTTTATGTTAAAGCTGGCAATTGCGATGCAGCAAACACCTGCTGATGCGCATAAACAAGAGCTGGCTGATATGTATCTGAAGCTGACTCGTTATGCTCTGGATCAGGGGTATACCTCCGGCAGTGGCTTAGGGACTGCGCACCATATGGGATATAGCGTTCGTGCCTTGTCCCGGGCTCATTTCATTAGCCGGGATCTGCTCGAAGAAAACGAGCTGCTGGCTGATGTGAGTGACATGATGGCGTGGTTTTCTGCAACCGGCCGGATTTATCGCCCGCAATCGGAAATGACCAACTTTAATGCTGATGTAATGAATACCCAGCTACGCGGCATGCTGTACAGTATCCTGTTACAACCGGATGAAGAGAAACAGGCTGCATGGCTCAAGCAGTTCAGTTTCTGGCTGTCCAAATCGGTTACCACTTCGCACGGCCTGGGCGGTGGTTTTAAACCCGATGGTTCAATTTTTCACCATGCACAGCATTATCCTGCTTATGCGAAGGGGGCCGTAAAAGGCTTAACGCCAGTAGTTGAAGTACTGGCTCACTCGCCTTATGCGGTTTCTCCGTCGGCCCATCAGCTAATTAAACAGGCTGTGGCAATGACAGAGGTGTACAGCAATGATCGCCTGACCCTGATGTCGCTTGCAGGGCGTCATCCGGATGGAAAGCAGGAAATTGATTTATCGCCATTCCAGCATATGGCAATGGCTGGTTCTCCCGATGGTAAGCAGGCGATTGATACAGATATGGCTGCCAGTTACCTTCGCTTGATGCCGAAACTTGATAAGTTTGGTCGTTTTTTACAGAAAAATGGCTTTAAGGCGGAAGCGTCACCAAGCGGAAACTGGGCGATGAACTTTGCCAATCTGTCCATTCAACGTCGTGATGGTTGGGTTGCTGCAGCGCGTGGTTTCAGCCGTTATTTAGTGGGTAATGAAAGCTATGCCAATGCTAACCGTTATGGCCGTTATATCAATTATGGCCAGTTAGAAATCATGAAAGAAGACGGCAGTCAGCGTGCTTTCAGTCATGATGGCTGGAATTGGAATCGCTGGCCGGGTACAACTGCGCTGCAGTTACCTTTCGAGCAGTTGCAGGCAAAGCTGAGAAATGTCGATGCCTTCAGTGGCTTAGAAGAGATGCTGATGTCTGCGCAGAGCTATTCCGGCGCGTTAAGTGATGGCGGAAACGGCATGTTTGCGATCAAGCTGCAGGGGCATTCTAAATACGATGCCAGCTTTGCAGCTAATAAATCGGTGTTCTTCTTTGATAATCGAATTATCGCGTTAGGCTCCGGCATTAAAACGCAAGATGGCCGTTATCCGACGCAGACGACTCTGTTCCAGCATGCGCTTCGTTCCGATACAGATCAGGCTTTATTAAACGGCACTGTGCTGCTTAATGGTGAGAACCTGACGGTAACTGAAAAGCGCAAGATTAATATGCTGCTTGATCCGGATAACAACGCCTATTTTGTTCCCGGAGATGCTGTGCTGCAGTTGTCAGCTGGCCAACAAAGCTCACTCAATCAGAAAAACAGCAACGCGACATCGGGGCAGTTTGTTACTGCGGTGATTGATCACGGTAAAGCGCCGCAAGCCGGCCGCTATGAATATGCTGTTTTAGTTGATAGTAATGCGCAACAGGCTGAAAAGTATGCTCAGCAATTGGCATCGGATCAACTGCGCCCTTACCGGGTGGAGAAATTTGATAATCAAGCCCACATTGTCTGGGATCGTGCCAGCAACAGCAAAGCCTACGCATTTTTTGAGCCGACGCAGCTGAGCAAGGATGCGCTGATTCAAGAGATCGATGTGCCGCTTATGGTGATGACACAGCAAGAGAATACTCAGCTGTCAATGGTAATTGTCAACCCTGATCTTAATCTCTATCAGGGCAAAGATCTGAGCCAGTATGATGATAATGGGGGGCAGAAAGAGGTCAGTATTTACTCACGTAAATGGAAGGATAATCCGTCTCAGCCAGTGGTTAGCACACTTATCCTGCAGGGTAAGTGGCAAGCCCGCACGCAATTACCAGAGGGAACCACGCTTAAGGTGCAAAGTAATGGCAGCACCTTGCTTAAAGTAACCACGGTACGAGCAGAGAGCGTTGCGCTTGAACTGATCCGGGCTTGATAACTGAACGATTGGGCCGCTTATCCGCGGCCCGTTATATTAAGAAGAAGTCGGTTAATAAAACCTTAATCGGCTACTCAGAAGGAAAATGGCATGATTCATAATGTAAGCATGAATAAAAAGAAAGCACTCGCAGTAGCAGTTTCCCTGTTACTTACTAATAATGTGCTAGCAGAGACAAAAGCTGTAACTGCAGCTGCTCCAGTTGCAAATGCGATTGAAGTCACAGCTCAAGAGCCTGTTGTAGAAGTCGCAGCTCAAGAAGCTGTTGTTGAAGTTAAGCAGCGTGATCCGATGCAGGCGCAGATCATCTCTTTTGAAGAAGAGCTGCTGCCTGAATTTATCAGTGCGTCAGAAACCTCACAAATTAAATTAACAGACAAACGTTTTATTAATGGTAAACAGTCTCTGGAGTGGGACTGGCAGCCGGGTGATAGCTTAACCTTAGATAAAAAATTATATTACTACACGCCTAAAGAAGCTTTTCAGGCTTATGGCCGTAAATCATGGACCGTATTTTCTGGCTGGATCTACAATGAAAAAGCCAGTGATGGAGAGTTGAAATTCGAGTTCGGCTCAGGCAGTGAATTTACCATGAAGTTGAACTTCACTGGCTGGCGTTCACCAGGAGTGGCCTTCCATCGTGATATGCAGGGTATGACTTCAGCTGAGATGGACGGGCTGACGCTTACTGTCGAGAATGCATCTGAAGCCGGCAAAATATATATTGACCGTCTGATGGTCAGTATTGATGATTACCGTTATCAATGGTCTGATAACCATGTGAAAACGGCGGAGACTGTGCCGGAAATTGATTATGAACTGCCTGAGCAGTTACCAGCCGCGACAGCTGAAGAGGTAGCTTCTCTTGCTAAGGTTAAACAGGGTCTGTTGGATTATTATCTTGCAGATTTTAAAGCATCAAAAAAAATGGTAAAAAGTATTCGCAAAAAATACCAGGCTTATAACCTTAAAAAAGAAGATGGGGTTATCAGCGGGGCGCATCTGGTTACCAAGAAACAGTTAACCATCTATCAGAAAGAGAGACTTAGCGAACAAGATAAGCATTTAGTCCATGAATATGTGAATCTGCGTAAATACGTTGAGCTGATGGAAAAAATAGCGCAGGTTTGGAATAACAGTGACGATGCAGAAATACGCCAGGAGATGCTGGATAAGTATCTGCTGATGTCAGAGCATCTGTTAGACCAGGGCTTTACTCACGGTAGTTCATTAGTGGCAACCCATCACTGGGGATATTCAGGTCGTAGTTGGTACTCATCTATGTTGCTGATGGAAAAGCCTCTACATGAAGCAGGTTTATTAAAACCTATCCATGCATCATTACTCTGGTATGCACGTGAGTTTAAAGAGCGTGGTTTTGATATGAGAGTCGGCCCGAAGAGTTCGGATATGGATTACTATAATACCCTGGCTCTTGCCCATATTGCTATGTTATTAACGGAGGAGGGGGAAGACCGACAGGTTGCTTTGATGCATAAGTTTGCTAAATTTATCTCAGGTAATATGGAACAGACGCCTGTAGGTTACGGTGACGGCTTCCGCCCGGATGGTACCGCGTTCCGACATAAAGGTAACTACCCCGGTTATTCGTTTGCCGCATTTAAGTCCGCTGCGAATATCGCTTATCTGTTAAGTGACAGCTCTTTTGAGTTGAGTGAGCCTGCCCGTCAGTACCTGAAAAAGGTTATGCTTGCGGCGCGGGTTTACAGTAATCCCAACCCTGGTGTCGGTACCAATGGTCGTCGTCCTTTCTTTAATGTGAGCTTGAAAAAAGTTACTGAAGGTTATCGCTGGTTAGCCCTTGCGGGTGTTGATGGTTCTGGCGTGGATAAGGAGTTGGCAGAGGCTTATTTACGTCTGCTTGAAGAGCAGCCTAAAAAGGCGAAAAGCGATTTAAGTCAGCAATTTACAGCAGAAAGTCACCCTCAGGGCGCTTACACCTTTAACTATGCGGCAATGGGCATCTATCGTCATAACGATAAAATGGTCACCATGAAAGGGTTTAACCGTTATGTCTGGTCATCTGAGATATATCATAATGCCAACCGTTATGGTCGTTATCAGAGCCATGGTTCAGTACAGATCCAGAAATGGGGTGCGGAAAAAGAGTTTGGTTATGATGAAAACGGCTGGGATTGGAACCGTATGCCGGGTGCTACGACCATTCATTTACCTTGGGAAAAGTTAGAGGCACCGCGCAAACATACAACGATGTTACTCAATGACTCCCGTTTCAGTGGTGCTACGGATCTGAAAGGGAAATATGGTGCATTCGGTTTCACTTTAGAGAATCCTGATAAATGGCCTGATTTTATTGATCCAAGCTTTACTGCGAAGAAGTCAGTCTTTAGTTTTGAGGATCGTTTAGTTTTGGTTGGCTCTAATATTACTAACAGTAATAGTAAGTTCCCGACTGAAACTACCCTGTTCCAGTATGGTCTAACAGATAAAACCCAGCCATTATGGCTAAATGGTCAGTTGATCAATGAGTTCCCGTTTGAAGCTCAGTTGGAAAAGGGCGACTGGCTTATTGACGGTATGGGTAATGGTTATTATGTGGTGAAAGGGGGCGAAGTTAATGTACGTCGTCAGGAGCAGGAATCTCGCGACAATCAGAAAAAACAACCAACCTTTGGCAACTTTGCTTCTGCCTGGATTGATCACGGTAATGCGCCAAGCGGCGGCGAGTATGAATATATCATTACGTTAGATGCGACACCGGAAAAAATGCAGCAGCTTGCTGAGCAGATGCAGGAAGAGGAAAGTCGTCCCTATGAGATTATTCGTCAAGATGGTGCTGCACATATCGTGCGTGATAAAACAACGGGTGTTACCGGCTATACCGCATTTACCTTTGTCAGAACATCAGATCAATGGGTACGTTCGATCAGTACCTCCTCTGTGGTGATGGTTAAAGGCAGTGCGGATAAGCTGGAGATGAGTGTGGCAAATCCAGATCTGAATATGGAAAAACACACCTTAAGCCAGGTTGTGCCGGTCTCTGTTACCTTGAAAGGTGCCTGGAAGCTTGCTTCGCCAATGGATAATGTAGCGGTTAAGCGCAAGGGAGCCAGAACTGTTGTGACGGTTAATTGTATAGATGGTATTCCGGTGCAGATCGATATGGACCCGGCATAATTCGTCAGAATAAAAACGCCTCACTCGAGGCGTTTTGTTTGGTTTCGTTTGGTCGCTGACTTGTTTTTGTATTCTTTCGCTTGCTAGATCACAAAATCAATAGCGAAAGCTTACAAAGGTTGTTAGGGCGGTTTATATTAGTATCGAAAGGGTTCGAAACCTTGTGTTTACATTTTTGAATGTGGCTAATCGATACCCAAACCACTTGCAGATACGAATTTTCGTTTAGCGTCTGTAAGTCAGGCGAGAAGAAAGTGGCCTGGGTATATGCCTAGTTTTGATGCTTAAAGACAACAATGCAAAAGTAGAGATGAATATGAATATGAACTATAAAAAAAGTACGCTGGCGTTAGCCGTTGTAGCTCTTTTGGCTGGCTGCGGTGCAGAAGACAATAAAGATATTAATGATGATAATAACAATATTTACCCGCCGATTATTAAAGGTGAGATGACCATTCCTGCATTGCATGTGGGGCTTGAGGCAAAAGGTGCATACCAGTATTTTGATCCGAATCCAATTGCACGTCCAGAAGGTGTCAGCCTTTACAGCTGGCGCGATGAAAATGAAACTGAACTTAGCACAGAACAAACTCTTGAATTAACTTATGAGCTAATGGGAGAAAATGTTAAGTTTTGTGTTATCCCAGTGGCACAAGGTTCTATTAGTAATGTTGGTGAAGAAGACTGTAGTGCGGCACGTGTAGTTAATGATGTGCTAGGTGAAAAACCTGTGGCAGATAATGTTCAGTTAGATAATGTCACGCCAACAGTTGGTGATACCTTAACGGGTAGTTATGATTATACGCATGCCGATGGTATCAGTGAGGGTAATACAGTATTTACCTGGTATGCTGATAACAGCTTAATTGCTGATGCATCTGCCCAGACATTAGTATTATTAGCAAACCAAAGCGAAGGTAAAGCGGTTAAATTTTGTGTTAGTCCTGTAACCAGTGAGGAACAACCTGTACGAGGTGATGAGAGCTGTTCTGTTGCCACCGCTAATGTTTTAGCGAAAGAGGGATCTGCTCCTGAAGCGCAGAATACCGCGATTACGGGTGACCCGTTTGTCGGTGCTACATTAACCGGTAGTTATGACTTTGTTGATGCTGATGGCGATCTTGAGGGCTCAACAACAGTCGTTTGGAAACGTGATTCTGAAGCTATTTCTGCTGCAACAGATAGCAGTTATCTGGCTGTAGGTGCAGATGAAGATACCGATCTTACTTTTTGTGTAACGCCTGTTGCCGCAACCGGTGATCCAAGCGATGGCATTGAAGCATGTTCTGCTGCTATGAATATAACCATGAAAGTGGAAGTTCCTCCTGTTGCTTCTGATGTAGTTGCGACTGTTCAGTCTGTTGGCGGTATCGCTGAAGCTGGCGAAGTGCTTGTAAGCAGCTATACCTACACTCAGTCTGAATCGGCTTCCGAAGGTGACTCAACTGGCAACTGGATTGTAGCAGGTGTTGAACAGCCAGAGTGTACACCGGCTCAGGCTTGTGAGTACCCGCTTACTCAAGCAGATGTTGGTCAAACGATTAGCTTCTGTGTGACACCAAAAACAGCATTAGGCACACCTGGCCTTAAAGAGTGCTCTGCTGATGTAACGCCGATGGGCATTAAACTAAGCGGTGTATTGGAATATGATCAAACACTGACTGCGGTTGTTGTCGGTTACACTGAAGCTGCGGATACAGGTGAATGGAAGGTTGACGTAAGCAATCAAAACGGTGCTGAAGTTGGAGCTAATGATAACCCGACAGTTCAATTTACTGGCGTTACTTACAAAATTGGTGTTCGTGAAGGTACGGCTAACGATTTTGACTGGGTAGACCGCGGTGATGGACTTGATGCGCGTAACTTTATTGGTAAAGATGTTCAATATTGTTTAACTACTGAGCATGGTGAAAAGTGTGCTAATGCTGCAGACTACAGCGATGTAGATGGCGGTCTATATGTCGATGCTAATGATGCAAGTAAACGTGCAGTTGAGCCTATTAGAACATATCAATTTGGTGATGCAACTTACCACCGCTCATTAACTGTTGCTGAGTCAACGTTAAAAGCACAAGCAGGTTTTGGTGCGAGTATTCCTACCGCTCAACACTCAACACCAATCAATGGCATCGAATGGGCTTTGTTTGTACATGATAACTCTGGCAGTAAAGATGCATTGAATGTTTGTCGTAACTTATATACAGATAGTGGAGAATGGCACTTACCAGAGGGATATCTTTCAAGAAGTGCATCAGCCCTAGAGACTTATCTGAATAATATGTATTCAGTTGATGAAGGCTACGATAATAACCCTCCAATAGTCGGTGCTGACAGCTTAAATAATTTAACGAAGAACGTTATTTCATCTACTTATGATAGTAAAGATAGTGATAACACAGCCTTTGCTAAAGATATTTATATGAGTCGGGTATTCGGTTGGCCGGTCAGTACTGATGATACAGGAGCAACAGATACTACACCTCGTGTTACTTATGCTTCTGCGACAAAGTACATAGCAGGTAACAATATTGATAAGACTTATATAATCCGTATGTATAATGTGGGCTCATCAACTGGTAATGCGGCTATAGATAGTCCACTTTTTGTAAGCTGTGTAAAATAAGTTGACTTAATTAATCAGAGTTAGGTTCAATTTATATCAATGATGGGCTTAAATTAATTTAAGTTCATCATTGGCTAACCTTATTCTAGGATTCTTTTTTTAAACAATATATTAATAAATTAGATATAAAGTTAACCATGAATCCGTTGAGTAAATCGATAGTATAAGTTGCAGTTAAGATAAGTCCTGTCAGTTAACTGCTAGGGCTTTTTTGTTTGTAATCAGAAACGCCATATGAGCAGTTAGCGAGTTAACTTATACTGCTCAAAACCCGCCAGCTGAATAGATACAAGCAACTGTTGAGTGGCAAATTGAGCTTGCGTTGCGACAACGGACAAGTGGGAGAAGCATTAGCTAATGTGAAACTGTGACTATATGTATAAATGTATGGTTGTTTAATCCGTGATATAAGAAAAGTATATGGCGTGAAATGTCACGTTAATATTTCTTCGATTAAATTACGCATACTATTTATTAGAATTCAGTTTAAGTAGATCTTTTTGCCACCATCTATTTATTATTAATCAGTAAGTTTTAATTTATCAAGGTAGAATAAATGTTAATAATCAAGAGGTTAACTGGGCTTTTGGCTTTATTGGCCACCTTCCTATTATTTGTCTCTGTTTTTAGTCAAGCTGCAGAGTTAAATGTAGAAAATTTTGATGTGAAGTCTGTGAGTGAAAACTCACAGAAACTACCCTTTAAAAGTAAAAAAGAAAGAATGGTACGTAGTAAATCAACGATACCGGTTATTCGTTCTGACAATCCAAATTACGAAGACCATATTGTTATGTGGTTAGAGAAATATGGTCGGCAAATTCAAGCAACCAGAAATATGCCTGATTGTAAATTACTTTTTATCGGGGACTCAATTACAGAGCATTGGCCATTGAAAGGGTATGCTCCCGAAATTTGGCGTAAGTACTATTCTCACCGAAAAACTATCAATATTGGTAGTGGCGGGGATGCTACTGAAAATATATTATGGCGAATTGAAAATGGTATTTTTAATGAAATATCACCAAAACTCGTCATTCTTATGGCTGGTACCAACAATACTGGACATGGAGACTCCCCTGTTGAAATTACTAATGGAATTCAAGCAATTATCCAATCAATACATAGACAATCCCCTAAAACTGATATTTTACTGCATGGCATTTTTCCTCGCGGAAAAGATAGATATGATAAAAAGCGTATTAATAATAACCAAGCAAATATTCTTATCGAAAAACTAGCAACAAAGTATCCTTTTGTTGAATATATTAATATCTACGCGCTTTTTCTTGATGGGGACGGTATGCTCCACGAAGATATCATGCCAGATCTTTTGCATCCAAATGCAAAAGGTTATCAAATTTGGGCAGAAGCCATAGAAAATAAGATTGTATCTTATCTCGAATTGTAATCTTAATTAGATGATAATTTAGTTTAAAAGGTTAATATCTCGTTACATAGTGCTGAATTTAACGAGGATTGATTGTTCAACGAGTGCGTGCCTAAGGCTGAGGCCAAATGCGTATTACCGAGCCGATGGCACTAAATAGCTGGGTGTTATGGCTCTGACTTAATCAATTCAGCCTCTGCATTTTTTGTTTTATTTGCGGCCTTGTTGATCAATTCGGGCAAAAGGCCGCACTAACCCAATTCCAAATTGAAGTTAGCAATATGACAAATCAAAATAAACTCAGCAGTCTTGCATCTGAATTTCAACAATGGGCGCTTAACCCGTAAATATCCCAGAGAAAAAACACCTCACCACTAAAAAGATAAAACAGTTGAACTATCTCAATATTATTCATCGAGGCAAATCAAAACGGCATTAAACACTGCTGATTCAACCTCCCATAATTGGTGTAAACAAGCGACTTCCGTCAATGAGACTGATGAATTCATTGCTATCCCTAACGAGCCTAAAGCTATCTCAGCTGATACCTGAGTTACTTACCGTTATCACGGGGGCCCTGCTTGCATTATACCAATCTGTAAAATTAACTGATTAGTTGGATCCAATCTCTTGAACACATTTTGCTACCCTTTGGCTACTTTCTAAAAATTGATTCCAAGCAGCGCAAACTTTATCAACAATATAGTTATAATCATTGAAAGCTTGATTCGCTAAACAGTGTTGTCTCATCCAGATCCATACCTGTTCGATTGGGTTCAACTCTGGAGAATAGGGTGGAAGTTTGAGGACACTGACATTGCCAAAGTCATCGGCTACATCATCGGTATGCCACCCAGCACCATCCATCACGACAAAAGCATGGCGTCCTTTTTCAGTTACTTGCGATATTTGTTTGAGATGAAGATTCATGACGTTTTTATTGGCTATGTCTGAGTAAACTGTTGTAAATCGACCATACTTAATTCATGTGTAAATAGCGATGCAGGGTTACACTCATGAATGAACAACAATTTATTCCGTTCTTACAACAGCTTAAACAGTTATCCCCAAGTCAGCGACAACGTCTTCATCATACGCTTGAGGTTTGTGAAACTTCCACTGAAGAGGTGTTAACTATTAAGGCGACTTTACGCAAGTGCCCACATTGCGAATCTACTCATTTAAGGCCTTGGGGCTGAAATCATGGCCTACCAAGATATCGATGTGCTTACTGCCTAAAGACATGTAATTCATTCACTAAATCTCCTCTCGCTAGGTTGCGTAAACGTGATAAATGGCTGCTGTACGCCCAAGTTTTAATTGACGGTTTGACCATTAGGAAAGCGGCTACATTATGTGGTATCGACAAGAATACAGCCTTTCTGTGGCGCCATCGATTTCTCACCTTAGCTAATACTGCAATAGATTAAGTTTTATGCCAGCCTATCAGGCTGGCATTTTTGTTTTACGGCTGCTGCAATATATCTTATATGAGCAGTTAGCGAGTTAATTTATACTGCTCAAAACCTGCCAGCTGTATAGTTAATCCGTGCTCCCCTGCTTTATAAATACCATATTTAAAATAGGGAGGGTAATAGTCGTTATTACCTACAATACCTTGCCAATTAAGTACTTGCTTGTTATCAATCCATAATTTAACAGTCCCTTCAGTTGCCTTTTCTCCCTTGTGATTATTTTCATTGCCAGGATAAAACTCAGACCAGGTGATCTCCCATTTTAAATCGAGCCACTGCTCTTTCGGTATCTCAGCTAAAGGGAAAGTGTAGGGGATAGAGACAGTTTTGCTCTGTTTGCGACTTTGTTTTGGCCCTGAATCTGCCGGCTTAAGATTGACTCTATCTGTTTTATCGCTAATACGCTTACTATCAGAACGGATAGATACATACAGGTAGCCATCAGCAATCTTTAATGCAACAGGTGGATAACCCCCCTGGTCCACAAAATAACCATTGGCTTTGCCTGTACCGATATCTATACCTTTATCCTTTTTAAAATACATCTTAGTCAATATGCTGGAATTAAATTCGCTGAGCGAATAGTTTGTTATTTTTCCATCAGGAGATAACACGCTTGTGCGATCGGGAATGCCGTGCCATTGTGAAATAATGCCTTGAGATTGACTGTTTGTCTCTTTGGGGAGCAATAATCCGTATTTATAAACCCAGGTATCCCCGTTACGGGTCGATTTCCCCTGGCCGTAATGATAAAGCGATTTGGCATTTATCAGCTCTTCTACCTGCTTAGGAGAAAGCGCCGCAATATCTTTATCGGTCACAAACAGGGCCGATAGTTCCACCCTGGTTTTTTGATTATCCTGCATTGTAAAGCGGTAACTGGGCTTGCCTTTATAAAGATTATGCAGATCTTTATAGATCTGATACCCCTCTCCCTGACTGCCGACCGGAAGCATATTATCAATTAACTGATCGCCGGCGCGGATACCTGTTTGTATATTGTAGCGTTGCTTTATCTCCACGAGGTTATCTTTATTTACTGTAGAAGTAGCCGCATACGGCGCCGGCGGATAAAGTAAAAAAGGGAGCAATAGCGTTTTTTTTATCATTTGAGACTCGTTATTGTGAGCAATTGATATCTTGCTGCTATAGGCATAAAAAAACCCTCTCAGCGTTAGCCGACAGGGTTTTATTTATATCTTAAGCGCTACCATTAATTAATGGCCGGTTGCACCTTCAGCAGCCAATTTGGCTTTTTTCTCTGCAAGGTACTGATCGATGGAACAGGCACCTTCATGATTTTGGTAACCAGGTTTATGATCGCGCCATTCTGGATCTACGCGCACCGCCTGAGTGGTGAACGGGTCGATATATTCATGAGTATAAGTTGTGAATTTCTCTCGGTATTCTGCCAATAACGCGCTATGCGCAGGATCGTTGGCCAGATTTAACCTTTCACCGGGATCGGCTATTAAGTCAAATAACTCTTCGCCGCCTTCCTGATATACCGTGTATTTATGGGTTTTGGTGCGGTACATACGTGAAGGTTGTACGGTCTTTTCACGGCTGGTATACCATTGACTGACAATGGCATCACGCCAGTCTGCCGGCGTTTCTCCGCGCAATAACGGTAGTACACTGCGGCCATACAAATCAGCAGGCGGCGCAATGTCGGCATAATCACACAGGGTTGGCACCAGATCGCACAGGGAAACCAGATCACTGTTGCTCCCGCCACTTGGGATCCCCGGACCTGCCAGTACAAACGGCACATTGGTGGCTTCTTCGTAGAAGAAGTTATACTTGGTGACCTGTCTGTGACTGCCCATGGCATCGCCATGATCACTGAAAAAGACCACTAGGGTATTATCAGCAGCATCTGATTTAGTTAAGGCATTCAGTACCTTGGTAATGCTGTCATCTGCTACCTTAGTATAGTGGTAATAAGCGGCAAGGTACTGCTGATAGTTTAGATCCTTCCAATGGGCTGCTTGGTGCATGCGGTGGTGCGTGCAGCATAAGTATTGAATTGCTTTTGGACGATTGGTGATCGGATCCAAGTTTTCAAAATTTGCCCGCAACGGCGGCAGTGGGCCAATGCCCGGGATATCACCGCGTTGGTTTTCAAACGCACCTACCCAGCCACAGATATTATGTGGATTATTAAAATCAACGGCCATAATAAATGGCTTATCATGTTTTTTATTTAAAAACTCAACGCTTTTTTGCTCAGCATAAATATCTTCCCGTGAGTCATAGTTAACCGGGAAGGCATCAGGCGCATCGATCTCTATTTCAATCTGCTCTGCACAATTAAAGCCTTTAAGTGAACCAAAATCATGCTTTTTACCAAAGTGTACAGCCTCATAACCGGCTTCGCTAAAAAGCGTGCCTAGCGTCGGCATAGTTGATGGGATATTTGGACTGTTATTGCCATGCACACCATTTTGGTGAGGCAGACGACCTGTCCAGAATGACGCTCGTGACGGCCCGCATAATGGATAGGCTGTATAAGCCGCATTGAATTTAGTACCTTTATTAATGATGCTGTCAATAGAAGGTGTTTGTACTTCTTTATTACCGTAACCACCAACCGCATGACGAGACAGTTGATCGGCTGTGATAATAAGAATATTTTTTACTTTACCCTTAGGCGGGATGGAAGGTGTCGCATTTGCTGCATTACTGGTAAGTAATGTAGAAGCAGCAGTGGTCGCAGCTGCGCCTGCAAAACCTTTCATGAAATTACGTCTGGAAATGGACATACAAACCTCATGTTAATTGGGGAATAACAATAGCAAACGCATCAAAAAGGAGAACAGTCTTGCTGGTTAAAATTTACTCTATCTGCGTTATGAGTTTTGAAAGGAGAATAACTACTTCCTGCAACTCATGCCTTGCTAGTGTTAATTTTTCCTGCGCAATACAAGCTCACATCTTTAATGCATTTGGTATAACGGATTAATTTAACTGGTAAACTTTAAAATCATCGGCACGTAAGTGGCTCTTCCAGGTGCGGAAGCCAAACATACCCGATCTGAACGGTGCGTCATCACGGATCTGATAGAGCAGATTGTCATTACTATAGATCAGGGTGACATCATCTAAACTGATAATTTTTATGTTAGTGGCCTGATTAGGTACATTCATAAATTGCGGGTCTGTAACGTCATATTCAGGCAGTAGCGGGCGAGTGCCATCGCCAGGATAGCGACGGTAACGTGTGGTGGAGTTTTCGTTGGCACCGTAACCTATGTAATACAGCTGCATCGGATCATATTTGCGCATATCACCGCCACGCCATTTGGACTTGGCAAAGAAATCGCTGCTACCAGGCTCCTCCGCCATCCAGAAGAAGTTAAAGTCGGTACCACGATCATTAGCTCCGCCATTTACTACAACGGTACCGTTAAATTCAATGACCGAAGGGGTGCTAATAGCATGTTTAAACCACACAGTAACACCCGCGCCATCATCCATATCCAGGGCTTGATCGATAATAGTTACTTGCGTTTTATCCGTTTTTTCAATTACCCACTGTTGCATATCTTGGCTAAAGTCATCACTGTAAAGCAGTGTACCTTGTTCGGCGATCAGCTTATTCGGATCCAGATCCTGATAATTGCTTGTGCTGCTGGCAAATAAATTACAACCGGATAATGCCAATGCACAGACCAGAGCAAGGGGAGTTAATTTTTTCATAATACCTTCGTATGATTAGTAATTGTAGAAAGTGGGTACTAACTTCAGTGTTCTGTTTGGCGCCCGCATGGCGCAGTACTTATATGAATAATAAGTACTGCGCGCAGTGACTGACTGCACTAGGTATAAGCATTCATTACGCTTTGAGGTACTTCAGTCGGACGCCAAGGATCGCCAGTATGTTCAAGCCAAGGCATTAACTCTTCTTCAATCAGCTGGTGGATTAGTGGTTCATTAGCTTCGGCAATGTTACTCATCTGATAAGGGTCGGTTTGATTGTCATGTAATACGTAACTCAATGGTTTCGCAATTTTACGATCCACAACCAGCGTATAACGATCTGTTCTTACACCGCGACGGCCATAAGATTGTGCACCGTATGGTGTAAATGTATAGAATTGCGAAGTTGGCTGTTTATCACCTTTGATCCCTTTTACTGTATTTGCGAAGTTGGTACCTTCAACAGTATCCGGAATCAGCTCACTCATCCCCATCAGACCTAACATTGTCGGGTAGATGTCCGGGGCAGAAAATAAGATGTCATTTTCTTGTGCTGTTAGTGTTCCAGGCCAACGGAAGATCATAGGTATGCGCATCGCTTCTTCATAATGGGTGTTTTTTGTCGGTTTACCATTTGCGCCGAGACAGCTACCGTGATCCGAGAAGAACACAACCAGCGTATCTTCAGCCAGTTGCAGACGATCCAGTTCATCAATAATACGACCAAACTGCTCATCAACACCGTGTACCATGGCCATATATTCTTTAAAGTATTTAGGCCCGTAACCTTCTGTATATTCTTTATCCCACTGTATGTTAGGTCGCGTATTGAGACTTTCAGAAGTTTCACCTGCAAACTTATCCAGGTATTTTTGCGGAACCTGGTCGTAAGGTGAATGAGGGGGATTCATCGATACGACTAAACTAAATGGCTTGTCGTTATCACGATATTTACCATCTTGGTTTTGCAGATATTTAATTGCAATATCCGCTTCGTGCTCAGGACTCCATTGATTGATTTTTAGCGGTTTGTCGCGTGGCGTATCATTGGTCCAGTAGATCGGGTTGAGATGTTTGTCATAGGTACCATAGGAATACCAGAAATCAAAACCATGACGGCGATCCGGAGCGGTCCAGTCATTCCAGTAACGTCCTTCCATCGGGTTGTTGTAGCTTGGTACAAATGGCGCTTCCGGTGCATCGAGATGCCACTTGCCGATGTAACCCATGCTATATCCTTGATCTTTCATAATATCAGACCAAGTCAGTGCATTTTTATTTAGTTCAATACCAAAATCACTGCCACCAAATTTACCTGGCATTGGGGTATGACTATTACCTTGTATACCATTACGGGTTGGATATTGCCCTGTCATTAACATGCCACGGAAAGGGGTACACAGCGGATAATTAGAAACAGCTTGTTTAAGTACAACACTTTGTTTTGCAAATTTATTTAGATTAGGTGTTTGTGATGGATCCTGCTTCATAAACCCTAATGCCTGAGTGCGCAATTCATCAGGAAATATAATTAACAAATTAGGTTTTTTAGCCGGTTTTTCAGTATTTTTAGCTGTGTTACTTGTGACTGTAGATGTGCTGCATCCAGCGGTTAAAGTCGTTGCTACTACGGCACTTGTAGCAGCCATTCCTTTAAGCATATCGCGACGGGTAATTGACATAATCAACTCCAGGAAATGAAACATGTGAAAATTTAACAATAAATGAAGAAAAAAATTTATATCTTCTTCATTTTTAATTGTAACGGTAGTTGTTCTTGCTAATATGTTTCATATCGTAAGCGATCGAAACGTTGTTGACTAGCTTTTTGATCACAAAAAAGAAAGTAAAAGTAAACTTTTGAAGGCAAGTGAAGAACAATGTAGGTTATAATATATTCGGAAATAACTATAAAGTGAAATCTGTATCAAAAATGTAAGTTTTAAATTTGGTAATATTGCGTTCTAAGTATATTATAGTGGTTAATGCGTAATGTTACGCAAGAGCAAGAGTGGTAATTGAAGGTGTTTGAAAGAAATTGAAAGTTTTTTTGATTTTCACCTTGCTGCTTTTATAATTAAGTGTAAACTATACCGAAACCAACTGAAAGAGATTTCACTGGTTTTGTAAGGAGACAAGGCAAAGTGAAAAGTGCTATAGAAAGGCGCACGGAAATCGTCAATGTGGTTAACCAAGATGGTAAAGCCCGGGTAGAGGACCTTGCTGCTCAATTTAATGTCTCAAGTGTCACTATTCGCAGTGATCTGAGTTTTTTGGAAAGAAATGGCTATGTGATTCGTTCTCATGGTGCCGTAATTCCAAATTCAGGTGTAATAGCTGAGCTAACCGTAAATGAAAAACGTCGTCAAAATGCTGGCGTTAAATCTTTTATCGGTAGGGCTGCAGCTAAACTGGTTAAGAATGGTGACACAGTTATTCTGGATTCAGGTACTACTACGCGAGAAATCGCATCTAACTTAAAATCGTTAAATAATGTAGTGGTAATGACTAATGGTCTGGATGTAGCAATGGAGTTGGCATCGGCCTCGGGAATAGAGGTTTTGATGTCTGGTGGTGTGCTTCGTAAGAATGCACTCTCTTTTTCTGGCTCGCAAGCCGAAAACAGTCTAAAAAATTATCGTTTCGACAAAGTTTTTTTAGGTGTTGATGGTTTTGATTTAAGAGCTGGTATCACTACACATAATGAGCAGGAAGCAAGTCTTAACCGCTTAATGTGTAAGATTTCTGAACAAGTTATTGCAGTTGCCGATTCTACCAAGTTTGGTAAACGAAGCTGTCATATGATTCGTGAGTTCGGAGATATTGATATCTTAGTAACCGATGCAGATATTCCGGAAGAATACTTACAAAGTCTCCGCGATATGAAAGTTGAAGTTATTGTAGTAGAAAAAGACCGCTAGACCGCTGATTAATTAACTCCATAGCTGCATTCTAAATGTTAACTGTGGAGTTAGTATATGAACACCCTTCAAAACCTCATTAAACGTAATAAAACAGGCGGAAATAACGGTATTTATTCTGTTTGTTCAGCTCATCCGCTTGTTATTGAAGCCGCTCTTAGACAGGCGTTAAATGATGATTCTTTATTATTGATTGAAGCGACCTCCAACCAAGTTGATCAATTTGGTGGCTATACAGGTATGACACCTGTTGATTTTAGAAATTTCGTATTAGAGCTGGCTGAGTCAGTTAAATTCCCAACCGAAAACCTTATTCTAGGCGGGGACCATCTCGGACCTAACCGCTGGCAGGACCTATCTTCTCAAGAAGCGATGGACAAAGCTGATGATCTTATTGCAGCTTACGTAGCCGCTGGTTTTAAAAAAATTCACCTCGATTGCAGCATGTCTTGTCTTGACGATCCAACCCCTTTATCTGATGAAGTGGTTGCAGAACGTGCAGCTCGATTAGCAAAAATTGCCGAAAGCACTGCACTTAAAACCTTTGGCAGTAGCGATCTTGTTTATGTTGTCGGTACAGAAGTTCCCGTTCCAGGCGGTGCTGCTGAAGAGCTTGAAGAGCTTGAAGTTACTTCTCCTGAAGCTGCTCACAAAACAATCTCTTGTCATAAAGAAGCATTTGCTAAAGCTGGCGTTTCTGATTGCTGGTCTCGTGTTATCGGTTTAGTTGTTCAACCTGGTGTTGAATTTGATCACACAGGCGTTATTGATTTTTGCCCGGAAAAAGCTCAGCAATTGAGTGCTGTGGTTAATGATTATGACCACCTTGCTTTTGAAGCTCATTCTACCGATTATCAAACAGATAAAGCTTATAAAGCATTGGTTGAAGGACATTTCGCAATCTTAAAAGTAGGCCCTCAACTTACTTTCGCAATGCGCGAAGCACTTTTTAGCCTATGTGATATCGAAGAGCAGTTTGTTGTTAAAGCACATTGTTCTAACTTGAGAGATGTAGTTGAACAGCAGATGTGTGATGCACCTGGGTATTGGGAAAAATATTATCACGGTACTGAAGCACAGCAACGTTTTGCTCGTACTTACAGTTTCAGTGACCGCATCCGTTATTACTGGCCAGACCAGGGTATCCAGACTGCACAAGAAAAGTTATTCGGCAACTTATCGCGTACTGGAATACCACTTCCATTATTAAGCCAATATTTACCAGAGCAATTTAAAGCTGTACGTGAAGGGCTGTTAGTTTCAGATCCGAAGAGTTTAGTGTTAGATAAAATTCAGCAAGTATTACGCAGCTACGCGGTAGCTTGCAAACAAAGTAAAGGTTAAGGAATATATTATGAATCAATATTTGGGTTACGCAGAAAAAGAGTTAGAAGGTTTCAGTGGTTTTTGGACTGCAAAAGAAATTGAGCAGCAACCAATGTGCTGGCGCAAAACACAGGACATTGTCCAGGCAAACAAAAAAGCCATTGACTTATTTATGGCAAAAGTACTTTCTCATAAAGATCTGCGCATTGTATTGACTGGAGCGGGCACTTCAGCTTTTGCTGGTCAAGCATTAGCTGCTGAACTGTCAAAAGATACCGGACGTCGTGTTGAAGCACTTGCTAGTACTGATATCGTGTCAAATCCTTACCAATATTTTGCGGAAGACTTACCAACGCTAGTTGTGTCATTTGCACGTTCAGGTAATAGCCCTGAAAGTGTTGCTGCTGTTGATCTGGCCAACCAGTGTTTAACAACTTGCTATCACCTGGTATTAACTTGTAATAATGAAGGTCAGCTTTATAAAAATAGTGCGGCGGATAATAAATCGTTGTCATTACTGATGCCAGCCGAAACCAATGATAAATCTTTTGCGATGACTTCAAGTTTTTCTTCGATGATGCTGGCTTGCTTTTCGATTTTGTCAACTACCAATGAGCATTCGAAAGAAATCGAAAGACTTTGTAAGTGTTCTGAGGGGTTGATCAAAGAAATTAATACAAATGTAAGTAAAATAGCTGATATTGATTTTGAACGAGTTATTTATTTAGGTAGTGGTGGTTTGCAGGGCTTAGCCCAAGAATCGGCATTGAAATTACTTGAATTAACTGCGGGTAAAGTTGTGGCATGTTTTGATTCACCGTTAGGTTTCCGCCATGGTCCAAAATCGATTGTAAATTCGAAAACATTAATCGTGGTGTTTATTTCTAATAATCCATACACCCGAAAATATGATCTTGATCTTTTAAGTGAATTACGTCGCGATAAGATCGCCAGTAAGGTAATTGCAATAACGGCACAAAAGGATGAGCAAGTGATTTCTGGTGATTTTATCTATGTACCTGAAATGGATACAGCATCAGATGTAGGGCTTTTATTTCCATATATGCTATTTGCGCAAATGTATTCATTTCATCGTGCACTAGCGCTGGGTAATACGCCTGATAATCCTTGTCCAACTGGAGAGGTAAACCGAGTTGTACAAGGCGTAACTATTCATCAACATGAACTTTAATTATTAACACTAGGGATAACTATTATGACTGCACCTAATATTGTTTGGACCCGCATTGACGAACGTCTGCTACATGGTCAAATTCGCATTACCTGGGGTAAACACACTGAAGCTAATCTTATTTTAGTTGCCAATGATGATGCGGCTGAAGGCCCGAATGCCGCTTTTATGCAAGCAGGCATGAAAGCCTCTGCAGGTGGTGAATATGCTGTTCGTTTTTTCTCTATCGATAAGACGATTGAGGTTATTAGCAAAGCTTCGCCGAAGCAAAAAATCTTTATTTTATGTAATAACCCGAATGACGTTGCGCGTTTAGTTGAGGGCAACGTGCCGATTACTCACTGTAATGTCGGCAATATGCATTTTCATGAAGGTAAGAAACAGATAACTAAAACAGTGTCTGTAAATGCAAGTGATATTAGTGCTTTTGAGCGACTGGTTGAACGTGGTGTGACATGCACAATTCAAAACACACCGGATCAAAAAGAACTACACGTACTTGAACAGGCGGCGGTGTAAATACCGCCAATTAACTAAACACAGATTTAATATAAGGAATAAATCATGGTTTATGAAGCGCTACTCGTCGCTGTCTGGGCATTCTTCTGTGGTATCGATAAATACGATGTCGCGTTGAATATTCACCGTCCACTTATTACTGGCCCTGTTGTAGGGTTTATTATGGGTGATATGCAAATCGGTTTAATGGCTGGTGCTACATTGGAACTAGCTTGGTTAGGCCTTGTGCCTAACGCTGGTGCTCAGCCACCGGATGTTACTATGGGTACGATTGCAGCTGTTGCTTTTGCTGTTATGACCGGCCAGTCAGCTGAAGTGGCAATGGGTGTTGGTATGCCGATTGCCGTTATTATGCAGATGTTAGTAATCGGCTTCTTTGCAATGACCTCTTTCACAATGGGCAAAGCTGACGAATATGCTGAAACTGCAAATCCTGGCGGTCTGGATCGACTCCTTTATATCACCATTACTTTGCGTTCCTTGTTATATGCGGTAGTTGCTTTTGCGACGGTTTATTTTGGTGAGAAGGGCGCAACTTGGATTGATGAAAATGCACCAACAGTCTTACTCGAAGGTCTTGGTATTGGTGCGAAAATGGTTCCAGCCATCGGTTTTGCAATGCTGCTTAAAATTATGTGGTCGAAAGAAGTGGCGGGCGTTTTCTTTATCGGTTTTGTTATGACAACGTATCTTCACCTTCCAATTATGGCTGTTGCCGTTATAGGCGCGTCAATCGCTGCATTGTACTACTTCTTTAGTGGAAGCAATGGAAATTCGAATAACACACAAGCAGAGGACTTTGAAGATGGCATCTGATATTGAAGTAGGCGCTTTAGCCGATACAAACACTAAGACTTACGAAAGTTTGGTTGATGATATTGATTCATATGAAGACACCACAGTACGTCAGGTGATCTCCAAAAAAGATCTTTGGATTTGTGCAATTCGTGGTCTGTTTATGGAAGGTAATTTTAACTTCGAACGTATGCAGGCAGGGGGATTTGCTTATTCTATTATTCCTGCACTGAAGAAGATTCATGGCAATAATAAGGCTGATTTAGCTAAAGCATTAAAGAACCATCTGCAATTTTTTAATGCGAGTCCGAAACTGTTCACTTTCTTGCTAGGTACTGCCGTAGCAATGGAAGAAAATAAAGAACAGCCGTCGACCGTTAATGTAATGAAAGTTGCCGGGATGGGACCAACTGGTGGGATTGGTGATGCCATTGACCATATGACGTTAATGCCATTAACACTTGCATTAGGTGCTTCTATTGCACTGGACGGATCAATTGCTGGACCATTTGTATTCTTCATATTATACCAACTGGCACATATGACAGTGTATTTTGGCTTGATGTTTATGGGTTATAAAGCGGGCACCGCTGCTATTGTCAACTTGGGGGAAGCGACTGAGAAGGTGGCAAAAGCCGCCAATATTATGGGTATCTTTGTTATCGGCGCGCTGTCAGCCACCTTTATTCAGATACAGACAACGGCGACAATCGAGCTGGGCGGCAAGGCAGTTGAACTGCAAAGTACGTTATTTGACAAAATAATGCCAAATTTACTGCCTCTGGCATTGGTGTTCTTTATGCTGAAAATGGTGAAAGGAACAGGATTCTGGGCTAAGCCTCCGGTATTGATTTTTGCAACACTCGCGGCAGGTGTCGTAGGACACTTCTTAGGTATTCTCTAAGTTAGCAGCTTTAATATTTTTCGAGGGGGCCCTCCCCCTCATATTCGAGGATTAAACCAATGATAGGTATTGTTGTTTCAGGACATCTTAACTTTGCGACCGGCATGCAATCGGCAGTACAAGCGATTACTGGTGAGCAAGAGCAGATGAAGTATGTTGATTTTGTTGAATCAATGTCAACGGATGAATTAGAGGCGCAATTGCGTCAAGCAGCTAAAGATGTAGATTCAGGAGAAGGCGTTCTGTTCTTAACGGATGTTCCGGGGGGATCGCCTTCTAACCGCGCGTCAGCCATTCTTATGGATACTGAGAATGTTGAGGTGATTGCTGGTACAAACTTACCAATGATCGCTAATGGCGCCTTTGAGCGAGACGGTGTCAGCCTTAAGGAACTTGTTGATATTCTTTTAGATATTGGCACTTCCTGCATACAAGATATGCGTAAAGAGCTTGAAGCTGCTATGGCTTGCGAGCCTGAAGTTGAATGTGTGGACGGACTCTAATTATGCGCTATGCCTTAATTGCAGATAGAGTATTTACGGCAACTGGAATTGAAACGGATATTGCCGTTGTCGTTGAAAATGGACAGATAGCTTCTGTGACTAAAACCATTCCGACAGACTGCGAAATCATTCGTCTTGAAGGTCAGTCATTGTTACCTGGTTTTATTGATATTCATATTCATGGGCGCCATGGCGCTGATGTTATGGATGCAACACAGCAAGCATTGCAAAATATTGCTGATGCTTTACCAGAAACCGGCGTTGTCGGATGGGTTGGTACCACAGTAACCGCTCCGTGGAACGATATTCTAAATGCATTGGCTGAAGTGCGTACTTATACAGAACAGTCACAAGCTCAAGGTGCAGAATTATTTGGTAGCTTTTTAGAAGGCCCATATTTCACAGAACCTCAGAGAGGTTCGCATCCTACTGCTTATTTGAAATCGCCTACGATTGCTGAATTAGAGCAGCTAAAAGAAGCTGCTGCTGGCTCTTTAATTCGTGCTGCGATAGCGCCGGAAGGTGATGGTGCGATGCAAGCTATCAGTTGGCTAACCGAGCATGGCATAAAAGCCTCTGTTGCCCATACTGATGCGACTTTTGAGCAGGTAACAGAAGCGTTTCATCTCGGGGCTGATTGCGGAGTCCATCTGTTTAACGGCATGAGTGGATTGCATCATCGTGAGCCGGGTTGTTGCGGTGCGGTGTTGTATCACGACATGTTAGCGGAACTTATTGCAGACGGAATTCATGTCAACCCGGTAATGATGCAGCTTGCTTATCGAATGAAAGGCTATCAAGGCATCGCATTGATTACAGACTGCATGCGCGCAGGTGGATTAGCCGATGGCGATTACACGCTTGGTGCGCAAGTTATCTCGGTGACTAATGGAGAAGCTCGTACTGCTTGCGGTTCTTTAGCGGGGAGTACATGCAGCTTAGATCAGGCATTACGTAACATGATCTTTAAGACTCAGGTACCTGAGTGGGAAGCGGTGCAAATGGCATCTTCTGTCCCTGCAAAATATCTTGGAGTTGAGCATCGCCTTGGCAGTATTGCTGAAGGTATGGATGCAAGCTTTACGATTATGAATAATGAAATGCAAGTGCAAGGTACTGTTATTAAAGGTAAATTTGCATATAAAAAAGTATAACTTTTGAGCAATACTTTAAACGTATTTTGTAATAAATAGTGTAAATAAATTAAAAAATTAAGAGGTTTAAAATGGAAATTCGTCAACCAATTCATAGTGAACATGCAAAACAGTTAGGTACTGCAGGTCTACGTGAACAGTTTCTAATTGAAGATATGTTTCAAGAAGGTCAGATCAATCTGACTTATAGCCACATTGACCGCATTATTGTCGGTGGTGTCGTGCCGACAACTGAAGCCGTTGCTTTTGAAGGCGGTAAAGAGATCGGTGTTGACTTCTTTCTGCAACGCCGTGAATTAGGTGCAATTAATATTGGTGAAGCCGGTCTCGTTATTATTGATGGTGAAACATTTGAAATTGCTGCTCGAGAAGCACTATATGTAGGTATGGGCGCAAAAGAGATTCGTTTTGAAAGTGTTGATGCAAGTAACCCTGCTCGTTTCTACTTAAACTGTGCACCAGCACATCATGCTTACCCAACACGTAAAATTACACGTGATGAAGCTTCACCGGAAACTTTGGGTAACCAGGAAAACTGTAACGTTCGTACAATTTACAAATATCTTCACCCTGCTGTATTGCCAACTTGTCAGTTATTGATGGGGATGACAGAGCTTGCTCCTGGTAGCTTATGGAACACTATGCCGTGTCACACTCATGAACGTCGTATGGAAGTGTACTTATACTTTGATATGAAAGATAACAACATTGCTTTCCATTACATGGGTGAGCCTCAAGAAACTCGTCATATTGTTGTACGTAATGAGCAAGCTGTGATTAGCCCTAGCTGGTCTATTCACTCAGGTGTAGGTACATCATCTTATACCTTTATTTGGGGAATGGTTGGTGAAAACCAGACTTTCCACGATATGGATCATGTTGCGATGAGCGACCTGAAATAATCTTATTAACCTCCTTAACTTACGGTGTCGCAAATTTGTGACACTGCAATCAACTAATTATAGGGTATTAAAATGAACAATTTTGATCTTACTGGCAAAGTAGCCATCGTAACAGGTTGTAACACGGGTCTTGGTCAAGGCTCTGCAGTTGGTCTAGCTGAAGCAGGTGCCGATATCGTGGGTGTCGGTCATATGCCAGCTCCGGAAACTCAAGCTAAAATCGAAGCGCTAGGCCGTAAATTTCACTACATTACAGCTAACCTGATGGTTCAAGATCAGTTACAAGATATCGTTACTGAAACGGTTGAAGTGATGGGGCGTGTAGATGTGTTAGTTAATAATGCAGGTATCATTCGTCGTGAAGATTTCTTAGACTTTTCTGAGAAAAACTGGGATGACGTAATCAACATTAACCAAAAAACGGTATTTTTCCTATCTCAAGCGGTTGCTAAACAATTTGTTAAGCAAGGTAACGGCGGCAAAATTATCAATATCGCATCTATGTTATCTTTCCAAGGTGGTATTCGTGTACCTTCTTACACAGCTAGTAAATCTGCGGTTATGGGCCTAACACGCGCACTGGCAAATGAATTAGCGAAGTACAACGTTAACGTTAATGCAATTGCACCGGGTTACATGGCAACAGATAATACAGAAGCACTGCGTGCTGATGAAGCGCGTAATGCTGCAATCCTTGAGCGTATTCCTGCTAACCGTTGGGGAACACCAGAAGATTTAGCCGGTCCTATCGTATTCCTTTCTTCACCTGCAAGTGACTATGTAAACGGTTACACAATCGCTGTTGATGGCGGTTGGTTAGCACGTTAAGGAGCAAGCTAAATGGCATTCGCAACGAAACAAGATGTTTTAACGGCAATGAAACGCGTTTACCGCTATCAGTCTGAAAATCAGACTCGTTCTGTGATTCGCAGCAGTGGCGCGACTCGCTTTATCAAGGATACGGACTGGGAGCGTGGCGTATTCTGGTCTTGTGCTTCTGCAGCGTGGATGGCAACTGACGATCAGGAATATCTGAATGGTGTCATGAACTACACATTACACACAGGTTTTCGTACCGGTGCATTTCCGCGTTTTGCGGATGACCATGTTTGTGCCCAAGCTTATCTGGACGTCTACCCAACAATAAACATCCCTGAAGCGTTGGAACCGACCATTAAAGCGTTCGATATTATGCTTGATGAGCCGAAACCAGGCCATCGCGACTGGTGGTGGGTGGACTCACTGTTTATGGCACCACCTGCCTTTGCGGCTTTGTCGAAAGTGACCGGCGAGCGCAAGTATGTTGATTACATGCATACGGCGTTCTGGGATTCGATTGATCACCTTTATGATCCTGAAACGAACCTGTTTTACCGTGACTACCGTTACATGCCAACTGAGCTAGGCCAGAAGTACCGTGATGAGTTCGGTGACGGTGGGGCAGAGCTACGTGAAGCTAACGGTGAGAAGGTGTTCTGGTCGCGCGGTATCGGCTGGATGTTGGCAGCATGCCCGCGCATTCTGGCGCGTCTGCCAGAGGATTTCGAGCAGCGCCAGCCTTATATCGACCTGTTTACAGCATTGGCAGCAGAAGTTATCAAGTATCAACAAGCAGATGGTTTCTGGCGTACCAGCTTGTTAGATCCTGATAACTTCCCTGCACCGGAAAGTAGTGCGACAGCACTGTTCTGTTACGGTCTTGCATGGGGAATTAATAACGGTATTTTAGATAAAGAGACATATCTTCCCGTTGTTGAATCATCTTGGGCTGCACTGCAAACTGCAATCCATGAAAATGGCATGATGGGGTGGGTACAACTTCCTGCTTTTAATCCTCGAGATGTTAAGTTTGAACATAACATGGATTATGGAGCTGGTGCATTGATGCTGGCTGCAACAGAAGTTGTTCATCTAGCTGAATAATTAAGCTGTATTTTTGAATGTATTAAAGCTGATTCTATGCAAATAAAATCAGCTTTTTTTTTATAAAAATAGTACTAATACCAAATCCAATAATTTTCTATTCATTTATGCTTGTTAAAATGAATGCTAG
>NZ_CEZLMY010000007.1:0-35405 GCF_983033635.1 Psychromonas sp.
CATTTACATCTACCGATAGAGGATTAACGAAGTTAATCGCTCGAAAGGTCATCATGTTGCGTCTTGTTCTAGCATCCGGGCGAAGCTCTGAATTTGCATCTTGAAGTAGTTTGGGTATAAAAGGCTCGCAGCTATTGCAGTTCTAGCCATGTCGGTTTATGAATGGTTACTCCCTTTCAAATTGAAGGCAATAGCAGTGCGAGCTGTTTTCAAATATCAGCAAGATAATCAAAAAAACGGAATTCGATTCCCTTTTCAAGCATGATAAAACTCTATGGCTTTTTGTTTGAACTCCGCCGGACGGAGTAACAGTCTGTCACCTTTAACAAAGGTAACAAAAAGTAACGAAGAGTAATCAATAGTAACCAAGCGTAACAACTCGAAAAAAACACAATAAAATCAATAAGTAATATTATTATCACTTTAATTTCACTATATTGCGTTTTCCATGAGGTAATCAGGGCGGTATTGTAAAGTCTCGTCACTATTTACGTTACGTCAGGGAGAGCTAAACTGCCATTTAATTCTTCCTTTATTCAAGCCTGAAAATCTCATTTTCCTCTAGTAATAAATTGCCTAAATGTATGACAAGGTAAATCAGCCATTTTTTACAATAAAATTACTAGAATAATGCAAATAAAGGATGTTATATAACGATGACAAATTTAGGGTTTACAAAAAAACGCCTTGCTACAGCTATTTTACTGGCAACAGGGGCTGTACTGACGGGTTGTTCAAGCGACGACAACACAACATTAACCTGCGAACTGCCGCAAGTTTTAGATGAAACACAAACAGCTTGTATCACTCCAGAGCCAACTGCACCTTATGCAGTAGATCTTTACCTTAAAGGCGGATTCAGTGGTTGGGGTGCAGAAGATACCTACAAATTAATTTTCAAAGATAATGCTTATTACCTTGATAATGTAGAATTTCTTGCTGGTATTCCAGAGTTCAAAGTAGCCGATGATGCATGGGCTGTAGATACGAGTTTCACTGTCGATATAGAAAATCTTACACAAGTAGAGCCTGGTACAGTGTATACCCTGCAAACAGGCGACGGCGCTGCCAATATGGCGCTTTTAATTACAGAAGCTGGTTTGTATGATTTTAAACTAGAAGTTGGTGATGACCTGCTTCAGCCAACATTTACCTATACGCAAGATGTTGCACCTTTAGATTACGATCTTTATATTCGCGGTGGGTTCAACGGCTGGAGTACAGATAACCAACTGAAATACCTTGGGGATAACATTTACCAAGTGATCATGAAAGTTGCACCTGGTAACCATGAATTTAAACTAGCAGCAGATGACTGGTCAAGCGAATGGGTATTAGGTGAAGATGCTGTAACTGCCAAGTTAGATAATGACTACAAGATGATAAGTGGCGGCGCTAATGCCAGCTTCTTTGTTACCGAAACGGGTTACTATAAATTTACGGTTGATGCATCGGATGCCGCTGCACCTGTGCTGCATATCGTTGCAACAGATGGCAGTGAAGGAGTGGAAGTGAATCCGCATGAAGGCCGTGAGAATATACAAAAACTGACATTCGCCACTTATGACGACAAAGAAGAAGCGGCTACCTTTTCTGCAGATGATGTAACGGCTCAATATCGCAGCTATGCACAGTCAACAACTCAGGATCTGCGAGATCCTGGAGATGGTTATATCATCTATCAAGAGAAAGCGGGACAACCAACAATCCGTACCGGCAACCTTGCCTTTGATGCTTTGTTTTCATTAGCAGTTAATGAAACCGAGCAAAACAGCGTTTCTGAAATTAAAGATGGCGGTTACAATGGCGGTCAAGCTATTGATTGTAACTGTTTCGAAACAGGTGCTAAATGGCACTATGTATGGACTCGAGATCTATCTTATGCAGCAAACTTAGGACTCGCACTGCTTGATCCTGAACGTGTTAAAACATCATTAGAGTTTAAACTTTCTGGTTATCGTGATGGTGTAAGCAAACCAACGCAGGCAGCTGGTGACGATAGTGGTCTGCAAATCGTACAAGATACTGGTTCAGGCGGTAGCTGGCCAATCAGTACCGACCGCGTAACTTGGGCATTTGGTGCTGAAAAAGCACTACAAAATCTAACAGGTGAAACACGTGATGCATTTGCACTAAAAGCTTATAAGGCATTGATTAATACTGTCGAAAATGACCGTAAAGCAGCTTATGATAGCGTTGACGGCTTATACAATGGTGAGCAGTCATTCCTTGATTGGCGAGACCAAACTTATGCAAGCTGGATCGTTGATGATATCGCCAGCATGGGTAGTGCAAAAGCACTTTCTACTAATGCGGCACATTACCAGGCATTAACGTTAACAGCTAAATTAGCAACAGAGCAAGGCGCACCTGCAGTTGCCGCTAAATATCAAGGCTGGGCTGATGCACTTAAAACTGCAATCAACAAGCGTTTCTGGTTAGAAGATGCTGGCATGTACAGCAGCCTTACAGCTGGACATCAAGATTTAGCTCCGCTGCATAAGTTTGACTGGTTAGGTCAATCACTCACTATTATTACCGGTATCGCGGATACAACACGCGCTAATAAAGTATTAGCAAGTTACCCGCACAGCGAAATGGGCGCACCGGTAATCTTCCCGCAACAACCAGATGTTGCTATCTATCATAACCGTGCTATCTGGCCATTTGTTACCGCTTATGGTCTAAAAGCTGCAGCGCAAACTGGCAACACTGCCGTAGCAGATGCCGCTTACCAGACATTGTTCCGAGCTGCTGCACTTAACCTTTCTAATATGGAGAACCTTGAGTGGTTATCACTTAAACCTAACCTGTTAGATTTTGATAATCCATCTTTATCTGGTCCTGTAATTAACTCTAAACGTCAGCTTTGGTCTGTTGGGGCTTACGTAGGTATGGTAATCGATGATGTGTTTGGTGTTAGCACTGATGATCAAGGTATTAACCTGAAACCATTTATTACCAGCAACTTACGCAAAGATAAATTTGCTGACAGTGCAAGCCTTAAATTACAAGGGTTAACACTGCAAGGCAAGGTTATTAATCTGGAAATACTGTTACCGGAAGCATCTGAAGATGCAGGTTATTATGCTGTACAAGGCGTTACTGTAAATGGCAATGCAGCCACTCAGTCTATCGCTTGGGCTGATCTTGCTGAGACTAATAACCTAGTAGTCACTTTAGGTGATATCGTTGCAGGCAGTACTGATATTACTAAAGTGACAGCAGATCCACTCAGTACCAATGATCCTAAAGTATTTGCCCCCAAAGAGCCGTTAATCAAGCGTGTATTTGCTGATGGTGCATATCTTGCTGTTGAGTTTAATAATGCTCAAAGCGGTAATATTAGCTACAACCTGTATCGTAATGGTCTGTTAGTAGATACTGATATTGCCAAAGGTATTGTTGCGGTCGACACGGTTAGTGTAGGAGACACTGTTACACCCGAAAATGGTCAAGGTACTTGTTATGCTGTAGAAGCCGTCTATTTTGAGACAAAAAATTACTCGCACCACAGCGCGCCAGTATGTTTTGGGACAACACAAGAGATCTCAGTATCTGATGCACGTGTTACTTCTAACATCAGTGCAACACCTGCCGATGAGCAGATTAATACAGCTTATCTAAACAATTGGGGCAGTTTAAACGATACTTTAACAGTCAGTGATATCGCAATCACAACAGATGGCGATTACGATATTCAACTGCAGTACCATAATAACTTTAATGCTATCAACCTTGGTATTAGCAATGGGGTGAAATGGTTACAAGTTAAAAATGGTGCAGGCGATGTTGTTGCTGAAGGTGTAATTCAGATGCCACATGCCGCTGTTAAAGATGGTAAAAAACCACTGGTTTACTCAACACCACTTGCTGCTAACCTTGCTGCTGGCAGTTATTCATTAGAAGTTACTGACTTCTACAATATGAGCTACCTATCTAGCAACACCACCTTTATTGGTAGTGGCGGTACAGAAGGTGCAGTAAACAAGTTTGATGTTGCAACTTTTCGCATTCAACCTGCGACTCCTTTAGCTGAATAATCTGCATTAGAAATAGCTCAGTAATATCTACAAAGCCCAGTGAATTCACAGGGCTTTTTTTTGCTTACGCAATAAAAAAGGCTTGCCAAGATAACTTGGCAAGCCTTTATAAAACAATCAGATTTACTTATTTTAATGAAGCCTGCTGCTCCAGATAACCGAATGCGGTCAACATTGCTTGCTCCTGGAACTGTTTTAATCCCAAATCACGCACATCCGGTGTTACCTGCGCTTGTGCCAGCCCTTCTTTTATATATGCTGAAGATACAACAAAGACGTTTACATCGGCCATTAATTGCAGTGCACCTTCAATTTTAAAACTTAGCGGATTACCTGCGTATTTACCTTTTAAAGCACGCTGTCTAATAACAAGCGCATCAACTTTATAATCTTTCATTAACTGTGCAAAATCAAATTGAAACTTTTTAAGTGGATCGGTATTGATTGCATCAACTAAACTGAATTTTGTCACTCGTACTTTAGGGACATCATATAAACCATTCTTTAACTGCATTATACTTATAATCGCTTCATTACCTGTTAACTCTACACCACAAACTCTCATAAAAATCCCCTTAGTTTAAACAGCGCTCATTATATAGCAGCTAATAAGCAGTTAACACAGACTATTAATTGCAATACCTATTAAATATTGTACTTTAAGCTGCACATAGTAAGGAGAGGTATCAAGAAACACTAACAATCAAAGCGCGGATGCCCTGTTTCGCTAAAGCATTTACAAAAAAGCCCTAATCAAATGATTAAGGCTTTTCAGGAAATTACTCTGCAAACTTAATTATAAAATTTTCTTATTTGTGCATTTGAAGATTAATCATACGGATCGTTGCTGCAATACCTGCTAATACCTGGTTGGCATTAACGCCACGTGTGCTGAATTGATTGCCATCATCTAACCAGGTTATAGAACACTCCGTTAATGCACTGGTTTGTCCACCTGGAGGAATACGCAGTTGATAATCAAGTAACTCAGGAAATCGGAAATGCTCTTCATCTAATACTTTTTTCATTGCACCGATAAAGGCATCAAAACCACCGTTACCGCTGCCGCTGGTTTTATAAATTTTATCATTAACTCGTACGCGAATACTGACCGTCGATTGAAGATCTAAACCAGAGTTAATTGAGCAGTTTAAAAGCTCAACATAGTTGTAATCGTTACGCTCTAACAGATCGGCAATAATAAAAGGTAGATCGTCGGCACTGATGCTGGCTTTTTGATCGCCTAATCGGACAATACGCTGCAGCAGTTTTTTCTGCTGATCATCATCAAGTTCGATATCCATCGCTTCTAGGTTTTTCGCAAGTGAAGCTTTGCCGCTCATTTTACCCAGTGCATAACTACGGGAACGAGCAAAACGCTCCGGTGTTAATGCAGAGATATACAGGCCGCCTTTTTTATCGCCATCAGCATGAATTCCACTGGTTTGCGTGAACACATCCGCACCCACAATTGGAGTATTATCAGCTACCCGTTTACCTGAAAAGTTTTCAACAAGCTGGCTTAAGTTATGAATTTCACTTTCATCGATATTAACAGTTTTTCCAAGCTTATCTTGTAAAACCACCGCAACTTCAGTTAATGATGCATTGCCGGCACGTTCGCCTAAACAGTTCATCGTACAATGAATTGAAGATACCCCTGCTTTGACCGCATACATCGCATTGGCGGTTGCCAGGCCGTAATCATTATGAGGGTGGAAATCAAACTGCAGACTTGGGAAACGCCCAATCATATCTGTTAAGCTAGCAAAGACTTCATCAGGTGACATCACACCTAAAGTATCGGGCAGCATAAAATGTTCGATTCCACTATCCTGCAGTTTTGTTAGCATTTCATAAATATATTCAGGGCTGTCTTTGTAACCGTTAGACCAGTCTTCAAGGTAGATATTAACGATTAAACCTTGCTGCTGTGCATATTCAATGGTTTGTTTTACATCGACCAGATGCTGATCAAGTGTTTTACCTAACTGCTCACGACAATGTTTTAAGCTACCTTTGGTGAGCAGATTTAATACTTTACCACCTGTATCAGTTATCCAATCCACACTTAAGGTATGATCAACAAATCCCAATACTTCAATTCGCTCAACTAAACCCTCGGCAGTTGCCCAACTATTAAGTTTTGTAACCGCATCTTTTTCACCTTCAGAAACTCGTGCAGATGCCACTTCAATACGATCAACTTTTAATTTTTGTAACAGTGCTTTCGCAATACTGACTTTTTCAGCAGGAGAGAAAGAAACCGCCTGGGTTTGCTCGCCATCGCGTAATGTTGTATCCATTAACTGCACAGTGACATTTTGTTGCGTCATTGCCTTACTCCATCTATAAACGGGTTTAAAAGCTTATTGGGTTAATTCTGGCGATTCAGAATCAATCCGATAAGTTTTCGTTTGAGTATAAATAAAAAGGCGCAACAGGTGCGCCTTTTATTACAAACTAGCAATCATTACACATTCAAAATTTGAACGTGATGATTATTTCCATAACCATGGAAGAGCTTGTTTTTGTTTCTCTTCAAACGCAGTGATTTTATCTTCGTGTTTTAACGTCCACGCGATATCATCAAGACCATCAAGTAAAGACTCCTTACGGAATGCATCAACTTCAAAGTTGATTTCAATGCCGCCAGGTGTAGTCACTTTTTGTGCTTCAAGATCTACAGTAAACTCAACACCTTCATTAGCAGCGATTTCAGCCATTAATGCCGCAAGTTCATCTTTGCTTACTTTAATAGGCAAGATACTGTTTTTGAAACAGTTACTGAAGAAGATATCAGCAAAACTTGTTGAAATAATTGTGTTAAAACCGTAATCCGCGATTGCCCATGGAGCATGTTCACGTGAAGAACCACAACCGAAGTTTTCGCCGGCAACTAATATTTTAGCGCCTTTGAATGCTGGTTTGTTCAGTTCAAAATCAGGGTTTGGTGTTACATTATCAGCAAGAAAACGCCAGTTATGAAACAGGTGAATACCAAAACCGGTACGTTCCACTTTTTTCATAAAGTTTTTAGGAATGATTTGGTCTGTATCTACGTTACTGCGATCCATTAATGCCGCAATGCTAGTATGTTTTTTATAAGCTTCCATTATCCCGCCCCTATTTCCAATCTCGAATATCTACAAAGTGGCCTTCAATTGAAGCTGCCGCTGCCATCGCTGGTGATACAAGGTGAGTACGACCACCTTTACCTTGACGACCTTCGAAATTACGGTTTGATGTAGAAGCACTACGTTGACCGTCTTTTAATTCATCACCGTTCATTGCTAAACACATTGAACAACCAGGATCACGCCATTCCCAACCCGCAGCGATAAAGATTTTATCTAAACCTTCCGCTTCAGCCTGCTCTTTTACAGGGAAAGAGCCTGGTACAGCAATCGCCTGCACACCTTGAGCAACTGTTTTGCCTTTAATAAGCTCAGCTGCTGCGCGGAAATCTTCAATACGACCGTTAGTACAAGAGCCAACAAATACGATATCAATATTGATATCCGTAATTTTCTGACCTGCTTTAACGTCCATATATTTAAGCGCATTTACACAAGCTTGAGATTTAACTACATCATCAAAATCAGATGGAGCTGGAACAACAGCGTCTACCGCAACAACTTGCTCTGGAGATGTACCCCAAGAAACTTGCGGTGCAATATCTTCAGCTTTAAGTGTGATTACTGAGTCAAACTCAGCACCTTCATCTGATACCATTGTTTTCCAATATTCAACGGCTGTCGCCCAATCATCACCTTTAGGAGCAAATTCACGACCTTCAAGATAATCAAAAGTAATTTGGTCAGGAGCCACTAATCCCGCACGTGCGCCCGCTTCAATTGCCATATTACACAGCGTCATACGAGCTTCCATAGAAAGATCAGTAATCGTATTACCGGCAAACTCCATCACATAACCCGTACCACCAGCAGTACCTGTTTCAGCAATAATAGCCAATGCAATATCTTTCGCTGTGGCATATTTTGAAAGTTGACCTTCAACTTTCACCAGCATGGTTTTAGCTTTCTTCTGTTGTAATGTTTGTGTTGCCATTATATGTTCAACTTCAGAGGTGCCGATACCAAATGCAAGAGCACCGAATGCACCGTGTGTAGCTGTATGGCTGTCACCACAACAAACAACCATACCAGGGTGAATAAAGCCATGTTCAGGTACAACGATATGAATAACACCGTTTTGATTACTGTCCATGCCGTACAGGTTGATTTCATTTTCAGCACAGTTGGCTGTCATTGTTTCAACTTGTTTTTTAGCAATAGGATCAACAATATTGTAACGATCTTTTGTTGGTACACAGTGATCGATAGTCGCTAGAATACTGTGTACGTTACGCACTTTACGGTTTTGTAGACGAAGACCTTCAAAAGCTTGAGGGCTTGTTACTTCATGCATTAGATGTCTGTCAACAAACAGAAGCGGAGAGCCTGATTCTGGTTCGTGAACCAAGTTCGCATCCCAGATTTTTTCATACATTGTTTTAGTCATTGTTTTCCTTACCACGCTATATGCTTTTTGCTATTACAATCTATCGTCCTTTGATAGAAACCAAATAAGAATCATTATCAGAGACAGGTTGTTTTGGGTTTTCCGAAAAAATCATTCTAATAGATTGATCCCGAACTCACAAGATAGGAGCTAAAAAATCACCTTTATTAGAGACTGTTTATGCAAAAAACAACAAATAATATGCATTTGAAGTCATATATATCAGTGTTATCACAAACCTTGCAGTAATAAATTAATCTAATATAAATGGATGATTTTTAATAAATTACGTAAGATAGAACTATAAATTTTATTTTTGGGAGTATCTATGCAATTTGAAATAATAACTACACAAGCGCAATTGCATGACTTTATAACAACACTCGATGATAGTCCTATCTCGCTCGATACTGAATTTGTACGTACCCGTACTTTCGTTGCTAATCTTGGTTTATTGCAAATTTCGCAAAATGAAAAAATCACTTTAATCGATCCGATTGCTGTCAGCGACCTTTCTGAATTTTGGTTAGCACTTGATAACAAGGACTGTATTTTACATGCCAGCAGTGAAGATTTAGAGATCATTCGTCAGCATAAGGGTGATCTCAACTTGAAACTGTTTGATACACAAGTCGCTTGCGCCTTTTTAAATTTAGGTGCCTCACTTGGTTACGCTAAGATGGTAGAAACCCTGCAAGACGTAATAGTTGATAAAGGTGAATCTCGTACAGACTGGTGCGCACGTCCGTTAACGGCAAAACAGATAAACTATGCGGCAGCTGATGTGTTACACCTGCAGCCTTGTTTAGAAAAACTTCAGCAACAACTTGAAGAGAAAAAAATGAGCCTGTTTTTTGAACAGGAGTGCCAGACTATTCTGGATCTTAAGATGAAAAAACAAGATCCGGATAACGCCTATAAATCGCTAAATAATTTATTTAAATTAGACCGGCATGGGCTAGCAGTTATTAAAGCGCTGGCTAAATGGCGTTTACAAACAGCACAAGAGCGAAATCTAGCACTTAACTTTGTCGTTAAAGCTGACCATCTGTGGTTATTAGCACATTATCGTCCGAGTTCTCTTGAAGATCTGCGTCGTTTGAATTTATTACCTAATGAAATAAGAATCCATGGACAAGCCATTTTAAATATTATGAGTGAAGTAGAAAAACAAGATGAAAGCAGTTATCCCCCTTTTGTTTCGCGCTTAGTTGATTTTCCTGCTTACAAAAAAACGCTTAAATCGATGCGTGAAAAAATTAAACTGTGTGCTGAAAAACATGAATTGCCTATCGAGTTAATTGCTTCTAAGCGTATTATTAATGAATATTTAAGCTGGTTATGGAAACTCGATGATTTACAAAAAGAAAGGGCTGACAAACCTAAATTATTAACAGGTTGGCGATTTGAGCTGATCGGGCATCAATTCGAGCACTAATCGCTATAATAATTGTTGAGGTTTGTTAGCAGATCTCAATAATTATCTAACAAACCAGGCGATTTCCTATCCTTTTTATTTAAAAGCATTGTTGTTATGTCTAAATTAGAATCATGGTTACAAAGCTGCAAAATCTATCTGCAAAAACGCGTCGCCATTTTATTCTTTCTCGGTTTTTCTTCAGGACTGCCCCTGCTGTTAATATTTACTACACTCGGGTTATGGCTCCGAGGAGCAGGTGTGAGCCTTGAAAATATAGGTTATTTCAGTTGGATTCCGCTCGCTTATGGATGGAAGTGGGTCTGGGCGCCTTTAGTTGATCGCTTCTCAATACCGCTATTAACTAACTGGCTAGGCCGCAGGCGTGCTTGGTTACTGCTATCGCAAGTTGCCATTGTGTTAGCCCTGATTGGTATGGCAAATAGCGATCCGCAACAAAACTTAACCTTGTTTGTTATCTTTGCATTAATTGTTGCCTATAGCTCCGCCACCCAAGATATTGTTATCGATGCTTTTCGTATTGAATCAGCTCCAGAGAAGTTTCAAGCGGCGATGGCGGCTGCTTATATGACAGGCTACCGCATAGCTATGATGGTGGCGGGAGCTGGCTCGCTGGTCATTACAGCTTGGGCTAGCGACAGTGATGCTTATCAGTTATCTGCCTGGTCTATTTCCTACTTTGTAATGGCTGGCTTTATGGGCGTCGGTATTATTACCACTTTTATTTGTCATGAACCCGATTATCAATATAAGCAAAAAGACCATAACGCTCAGATTGAAACAAAACTCCGACATCAGCATCTGCCGCAATCTGCCGCGCGCTTTTTAGCATGGTTAGATATCGCGATTGTTGAACCTTTTGCAGACTTTTTCAAGCGTTATGGTAAACCTGCGGTGCTGATCTTATTACTTATTGGTACTTATCGTATATCCGATATTGTGATGGGAGTTATGGCAAATCCATTTTATCTGGATATGGGTTATACATTAGGAGAAGTAGCGGCTATCTCCAAAGTATTTGGTGTGATTATGACCCTGCTTGGTGCGGGACTTGGTGGTGTTTTATTAAGCCGTTATAGCACCTACTCAATTTTATTTTTAGGCGCATTTTTAGTAGTGATTACCAACCTTATCTTTGCCGTTCTGGCTTTTGTGGGTAAAGATCTCGCTTTATTAACAGTGATTATTTCGATGGATAATATCAGTGCGGGGATTGCCACCACGGCATTTATTACTTATATCTCTAAGCTCACCAATATCGAGTTTTCAGCAACGCAGTACGCCCTGTTTAGTTCCTTGATGCTATTATTCCCTAAATTTCTTGCCGGTTTTTCTGGAGTATATGTTGAAAGCTTTGGTTATATTAATTTCTTTATTGGCTCGGCATTAATTGGTGTACCCGTTTTGGGGTTAATTGTATTGCTAAAAAAGGTTATCGAGAAATAATAAGCAAAAATTGCTGCAAACAATTACAACAACTCACTCGTTACTCAAAATGTTTTGATAAGTATCAAATCGCCGTTTAATAGCGCGAATATAAGTCACCGGCTCTTGGCCTCGTACATAGCCGTAACGCGCTTTTGCTGCATATTCTGGCTGGGCAAGTAATAACATCGCTTTTTCAACATTATCAAACCAGATATCATGGTGCCAGCCTTTTTTCTTTGCTAATTGAATGGCGTCCCTCACATGACCAGCCCCTGCATTATATGACGCAAGTGTGAACCAGATTAGCTGTTCACCTTGCACGTTGTTAATAAGCATACGCTCACGTACCCAATCCATATAACGTATACCGGCTTTAATACCCTGCTCGGGAATATACATATCTTCTATGCCTAACTCACGTGCGGTGCGAGGCATTACTTGAAATAAGCCTTGCGCACCAGCCATAGATCTAGCTTTAGCGTTAAAACGACTTTCTTGATGCATTTGTGCAATTAATAAACGCCAATCAAAATCATACTTTTCCGCATATTTTCTTACAATCGCATCATAGGGCGACAAAACACCTGAACTTTTTTCTCTTTCATAGCCCTTATAATGCTTATCTAAACGCTTTTGATTCTTGAAATATTTATTGTAAATTACATTATAAAATAGCCCTTTGTAATGTTTTTTTATAAACCCATCAACTTGTTCAAGTAATTGAACATTGCCTGATTTTACCGCCCAGCTTTGTGACTTGGGCTCACCGAGTGCCATTAAGGAATGAATATTATCGCGAAATGTCATCTCAATATCGACAATATGATTATCCGCAATGGTTAGCTCATATTTTTTTTGTGCGACATCGGCAATAATTGATTCAGTTTCTTGATTTTCAGATGCAGCAATAATCTTTAAATCTTCAACCTTAGTTTGTAACAACTTTGCAGTTTGCCAATAAGCACTTGAAGGACGGATATGCAGGCTTCTATTACTTAGTTGTGCTTGATTGCTAATTTCAGCAATATCAGTATGGGCAATAACAAGCTCAGAGGCATAATGATATGGGCGAGAGAAACTTATCCCTTTTTCACTACGTTGTTTGGTCGGTGTTAAGAAACCTAAGGCAATATCTGCTTTGTCTTCAATGAGATAATCTAATAATTCAACATTATTCGGTGCTACAAAAATTTCATAGCGTAATTTATGCTCTTCAGCAAAACGTTTGGCCAGCTCATAATGGAAACCCAATAACTCTCCACGCCAAATATAATAGGAAGATAAATTATTGCGCAATACAAAACGAATTGTTTTATCTTTTTGAATACGTTGCCACTGATTTTTCTGCAATTTATTGTTATTTACAGTAAGCGTTTGCTGCTTTAAAAACAGATTGAGTTGTTTTAGTAATGTTTTATTTTGTGGCGCGACCGCCCATGCTATATCGCGTTTGCTACTTGCCTGCAGACTTATTTTAAGATCGTCTCGATAACCTAATGCGACTTGGATCAAATTTTTATCTTGAATAATTAAATCATATTCACCACTGGCTAATCGGTCGTAAATCAGCTCATTACTAATATTATTCGCTATATATCGAAGCTTTAATTTAGGGTGAATTTTTTGCAGACCAAGCGCTGTCACTTGATAACTTTTTCCCTTTTGTAATACAAGCTCTCGTCCGTTTAATGCGTCACCATTTTTAAGTCCTTTACTCCCCTTACCCATTAACAAATATTCATATGTTTGAATAAAAGGATCACTAAAACTAACTGACTTTTTTCGTGTTGGCGTAGCGGTTAAATTGGCCGCTATGACATCGCCTTCGCCTGCTAATAATTTAGGAATCAGGTCGGAAAATTTTTGCACGCTCACTTTTTCAAAAAGAATGCCCTTTTCCAAGGCAAAGCGCTGTAAATATTGAACCTCTAAATCTTGAGGATGCCCAGCTCTAGGCAAATATGTATCGGCCCCAGCCCAAGTTAATACACGAAGAGATTTGTTATCTATGGATTTAGAGGAGGGGGGAAGAACGGCATCAGCAGGATCGTTTGTGATGCCTGTGCTAGATTCAGCGGCATAAAGCAATTGAAAAAAAACAGAAAGCAGCAATATTACTATTGCCGACAAGCAAACTTGAACTCTGCTATTTACAACACAATTGGACATTTTACTCCCAATAATAGTGGCCAATAGGTTTTTCATATGTCAAGTAACGTACTTAAGGATAATTATATTCAAACCACCTCAAGATACAAGAATCAGCATAACGATAAATGATGGAATTCTAAGCTGAAGGTTGATCATCTAATCACTCAAAATCAACTTAATGAGCACTACAATTCCATTTCTAAAATTCGTTCTTGATTTTCTTCGTATTCTTCACGTGCTGCACTAATTTCATCCATTATATCAGATACATCGGTTATTTTATCTGACTCTACAAACTTGCCTGTTAATACTGTATTTTCTGATAATAATCCCGCTTCATATAAGGCCCAGATTTCCTGCCCATATTTACTTTTTGTTAGTTGCGGGGCAAATTGGGCATAATAACGCGTCATATTATCCACATCACGTAATAACATCCGCTTCGCATTATTATTGGCGGCCGCATCTACAGCTTGCGGTAAATCAATGATCACCGGCCCCCACTCATCAACTAATACATTAAATTCTGATAAATCGCCATGTATAATGCCAACATTCAGCATACATACAATATAATTCATTATTTCAAAATGATCTTCCAATGCTTGCTCTTCGGACATGGAAACATCATTAAGACGAGGAGCAGCAAAACCTTCTTCATCGGTGATTAAATCCATCAGCAGCACACCTTCGAAACAACCATAAGGCTGAGGTACACGTACGCCTGCATCGGCTAACTTATAAAGCGCTTCTACTTCAGCATTTTGCCAGACGTTTTCTTGTTGTTCTCGACCAAACTTAGAATTTTTTTCCATTGCTCGGGCACGGCGGCCATTACGTACTTTGCGCCCTTCACTGTATAAAACAGCTTGTTTAAAACTACGTTTACTGGCTTCTTTATATACTTTAGCGCAGCGAATAAAATCACCACACTGCACCACATAAACCGTCGCTTCTTTGCCACTCATTAACTGGCGTAATACGGTGTCGACTAAACCATCGTCTACAAGTGGTTGTATTCTTTTCGGTATTTTCATGTTCTATTTGTACTTAAAATAATAATTAAAAAAACTGATAATTTTAACTGCGTTGAAGCGCATTTTTAACCGCTTCAATACTGCTTGCTTTGGTTACATTTATATTCAAAAACTCGGCTAAATTTCCACATGCAACAATATTTTTCATAAAACTACTGCGTACTGTTTTACCTGATAAATGGATCTCTTTTACACCTGACTCTTTTATGATTTTTGCAACATTAGCACTGTTTACACCTGCGCCGGCCATCACGGATAAAGCCCCTTCACATTGAGTCACCATCTGTCTTATCGTCGCCGCCCCATCAAGAGCATTATCTGCAAGACCCGATGTTAAAATGCGCTCACACCCGGCACTTAAAATAGTGTCAACTGCACCCGAAACATCGGCACAACAATCAATTGCACGATGGAATGTCACTCCTAAACCTTTTGCCTCTTTCATTAAGCTGTTAAGGGTGTTTTTATCTATCTGTGCATATTCATTTAATACACCAAAAACCAGCCCTTGCACACCTAGTGAACGTGCCACATGGATATCTTTAAGCATCATCTCGACTTCGATACTAGAATACAGAAAGTCTCCATCTCGCGGACGAATCATAGCATAAACAGGTATACAAGCATGTTTAATTACTTGTTCTATTAATCCAGAGCTTGCAGTTAGCCCGCCAAGTGCCAGTGAACTGCACAGTTCAATTCGACTTGCGCCTGCTTTTTGTGCTGTAAATAAAGACTCAATATTATCAATACAAACTTCAATATTAACCATTTTGCCTCCAGTTAAAGCAAATTGATGAATACAAATTAAAAAAAACCACCCAATTAAAGGTGGTTATTCGCAATCAGTGAAAATAGACAACTAACGAGGTTCTGCAACGATCTCTTCACTTTCTGCAGCCTCACCCTGCATAATCATTATTTCCACACGGCGATTGCGGCGACGTTCTGCTTTGGTTTTATTGCCGGCTAATGGCTTACTATTTGCGTATCCCACAACCACTAACTTTTTCTCTTTAATTGCTCGGACTTTCAGCATTTCATGGGCGACAGAAACGGCTCGTTGAGCTGAGAGGTCCCAATTGGAGCGATACAATTCCGATTGTACCTGCTCATTATCCGTGTGCCCTGAAATGGTAATAACACCAGGTACATCCACTAATATTGCAGCAACTTTCTGTATCACAGGACGGAAACGAGGTTGTAAAAATGCAGAGCCTGATGGAAATGCACCTTTTTCGCGCACTCGAATAATTAGTTGTTGCCCAAGCGCTTCAATTTCAATCGCACCATCTTCAATCTCTTCTCTTAATTCAGTTGCAACCTTTTTTGCCAGACCATGCTGTGCGGAAACGCCTGGCGCAGGGGTAAACTCTTCTAACTGCGTTTCTTGAGATTCACTTTGCTTCTCCTGAACTGGCGCTTCTTCTTTCTGGCCTTCAGCATCTGACTCAGATTTAGATTCAGACCTGTTTTCAGCTTGCGCTTCTACCTTTTGCGGGGTTGCAACTTTTCGTATTTTAACATTTTCCTGACCACCAACTCGACTTGAATCGCCCTCTTGAAAATCTAACTTAGCTCTTGTTATCTCAATAGTTTGCTGCATGATAACTTCGATGGGGGTAGGCTCGGGTTTACCGGGCCTAAACTCCTGCGCGATAACAGAAGTACCTTTGGGAATATCTTTCACTTCCAACATCGACTGTACACCAAACGCATATTTCATCGAGCCTGCAATCTGTTTGAATTTAAGGACATCCATTTCCGAAAATGAAAGTAACAAAACAAAGAAACACATTAGCAATGACATTAAGTCCGCAAATGTCCCCATCCAAGCAGGAAGTCCCTCCGGCGGACACTTACACTCTTCTTCCATTAATCATCACCCGCTTCATCGGTAGTATCAACATTACGTTTTGATTCCGGTAGATAATTACGTAATACACCTTCAATAACACGTGGATTTTGACCGTCTTGAATACCTAATACGGCATCAAGAATAAGACTGCGGTTGAGCTTTTCTTCTGCAGCTCTTAATTTTAATTTATCGGAAATAGGCAGGGCAACCATGTTTGCAATCATTGCACCATAGAGCGTAGTTAATAATGCTACCGCCATTGCAGGACCGATTGATTTTGGATCATCCATATTTGAAAGCATGGCAACCAAACCAACTAAAGTACCAATCATCCCCATTGCAGGCGCAACATCACCAAACTGCTTAAAAATATCAGCTCCCACTTCATGACGTTCAGAAGTTAAACGAATATCGTTTTCTAATGTCGCCCGCACAACGTCCGCATCATGTCCGTCAACCAGCATATCAACCCCTTTCTGCATAAAAGGGTTACTTATTTCCGCTTCTTCTAACGCTAAAAAGCCGCCTTTACGCGCGGCATCTGCCATTTCAACTGATTTAGAAATCAACTCTTCAGAAGAAGCCGTTTTGAACATAAACGCTTTGCCCGCAATTTTTACGGCACCAAAAAATTGCCCAATATTATATTTCATCATCACAACAAATAATGAACCACCGAATACAATTAAAATTGATACGGTATCCACAAACATATCAAGGGTGCCACCCATCAACATTGCCATAATGACAAAAGCAAAGGCGCCGACTATTCCAATCAGAGTTGCTAAATCCACAAAATTTTCCTTTAATATTACAATTTTCTAATTATGTGCAGAGTATAGCTTTTTCTATTTAGATCTTATTAAACATTTATAATGTTTAATAAGATTTTTATCTTCAGTCTGAAATAGATCACAACTTCACTGTTTAGAAATTATTTATCTTAACGATATTTGACTTATCGCCACGTCACGGTACTCTTGAAAAAAATTTGTAGCAAAGAGATCACTATGGCGTTAAAAAAACCTGAAAATATGCTTTATGAAGAAGCAATTCGCGAACTGGAAAATATTGTCAGCCATTTAGAAGAAGGTGATTTGCCCTTAGAGGATGCATTAAAGCAGTTTGAACGCGGCATTTCTCTGGCACGAAGTAATAGCCAAAAACTGCAAAAAGCACAACAACAGGTCAATATTCTGATGCAGCAAGATGCGCAGGCACCACTTCAAGAATTTAATGAATAATAAAAATATATGAAACAATTTGCAGATACGCTTAATCAATACCAACAGCGCGTAAATAAACAATTAAATCAGTATATCAATATTGACCCGCCGATTTCTGATTCTCTCAATAACGCAATGATTTATGGCGCATTATTAGGTGGAAAACGTGTCCGTCCCTTTTTAGTTTATGCGGTTGGCGAAATGCTTGGTTCACCATTAAAAAGGCTCGATCCTCTGGCCTGTGCGGTTGAGTGTATTCATGCTTATTCGCTTATTCATGATGACCTTCCCGCGATGGACGATGACGATCTGCGTCGGGGACAACAAACCTGCCATAAAAAATTTGATGAGGCGACGGCCATTTTGGCTGGTGATGCTTTGCAAAGTTTAGCCTTTGATATTATCTCAATGCCTAATCAAGAGCTGGATAGCCAAACACAAATCAAAATGATTAACCGACTTGCCAAAGCATCGGGAGATCATGGCATGTGTGCAGGACAAGCACTGGATTTAGCGGCTGAAAATCAGCAGGTAGATTTACTGACATTAGAAAAGGTCCATAATGCAAAAACGGGCGCATTGATACAGGTTGCCGTTGAGTTAGGCGCATTAAGTAAAGCTGATTTGCCTGTTTTACATCAACAATTATTAACTACTTTTTCAAAGTCGATAGGCTTAGCATTCCAAGTTCAAGATGATATTTTAGATGTCATAGGCGATACTAAAATACTTGGCAAACCACAGGGTTCTGATATCGGTCTGAATAAATCGACCTATCCGGCTTTACTGGGATTAGAACAGGCAAAACAAAAAGCACAACTCCTTTATCAAGAAGCGCTTCATGCTTTATCACAATTGCCTTATAATACCGAGTTACTTGAGTTGTTTGCTCAATATATCATCAAGCGAGATAGATAATTTACTGCTATTTTGACTTCAACTGCTAATCATAAAATGAGCAGTTTTCTCTTTTATTGTATTTATAAACGCGACTAATAATTATGCCTTTGGATTTAAAAAACTACCCTTTGCTTGCAAACATAAATTACCCTGAAGATCTGCGTTTATTAAAAAAACAGCAACTACCAGCACTCTGTGATGAATTACGTCTTTTTCTGCTCAATACCGTTAGCCAAACCAGTGGACATTTAGCTTCAGGGCTGGGTGTTGTTGAGTTAACCGTGGCGCTGCATTACGTTTATCACACCCCTTTTGATCATCTTATTTTTGATGTTGGCCATCAGGCGTACCCGCATAAAATATTAACTGGTCGTCGTGACAAAATGGGCAGTATTCGTACATTTAAGGGGTTACACCCCTTTCCATGGCGTGAAGAGAGTGAATATGATGTATTAAGTGTAGGCCACTCCTCAACCTCAATTGGTGCGGCATTGGGTATGTCGATTGCTGCCGAGAAAGAGCAACAAGGTCGCAAAGTGGTTGCGGTTATTGGTGATGGGGCAATTACCGCAGGCATGGCATTTGAAGCATTAAACCATGCTGGTGCACTGCACAACGATATGTTAGTTGTGCTTAATGATAATGAGATGTCAATCTCAGAAAATGTAGGCGCTCTAAACAATCATTTAGCTAAAATTTTATCAGGTGATCTTTATACTCAACTGCGTGAAGGCAGCAAAAAAGTACTCTCTAATATTCCGCCAATTAAAGAGTTAGCTAAACGCACAGAAGAGCACCTTAAAGGCATGGTTTCACCAGCCACAATATTTGAAGAGTTTGGTTTTAATTATATTGGCCCGATGGACGGCCATAATGTTATCGATTTAGTTGATACCTTGCGCAATATGCGTAACCATTCAGGTCCTCAGTTTTTACATATTATGACCAAAAAAGGCAAAGGTTATAAACAAGCTGAGCTTGATCCTATTCGCTATCATGCAGTCCCTAAATTTACACCCGATCAAGATCTGCCAAAATCAGCAGCAAGTTCTCCAACATTCTCACAGGTGTTTGGAGACTGGTTAAATGATATGGCAGATCAAGATGATAAACTTACCGCAATAACCCCCGCGATGCGTGAAGGCTCGGGCATGGTTAGTTTTTCTAAACGCCACCCTGATAAATATTATGATGTGGCGATTGCGGAGCAACACGCGGTAACACTTGCAGCCGGGATGGCAATTTCAGGTTTAAATCCAGTTGTTGCTATCTATTCAAGTTTTTTACAGCGTGCATATGATCAACTTATCCATGATGTTGCGATTCAAAATCAAGGTGTTTTATTTGCCATCGACAGGGCAGGTATTGTCGGTGCAGATGGTCCTACCCATCAAGGTGCCTATGATTTAAGCTTTTTACGCTGTGTGCCGAATATGGTGGTAATGGCCCCGTCTGATGAACAAGAATGTCGAGATATGCTCTACACAGGCCACCTGCTTAAGCAGCCAGCTGCGGTGCGTTATCCTCGCGGTATCGGCAGTGGTATTGAAGTAAACAAACAGATGAAACAATTAGTAATCGGTAAAGCGAAAGTCATTTGTGAAGGTAAAAATCTGGCGATTTTATGTTTTGGCACGTTATTACAACAAGCATTACCAGTTGCACAGAAACTGGGTGCGACACTGGTTGATATGCGTTTTGTAAAACCACTGGATAAACAATTACTTGAACAACTAAGTAAAACTCACCAACAATTTGTTACCATCGAAGAAAACAGTATTGCAGGTGGCGCGGGCTCGAGTGTAAATGAGTATTTGATGGCGCAAAAGATAAATTTACCAGTCTTAAACCTGGGTTTACCAGATCAGTTTATTGAACAGGGCTCTCAACAAGAGATCTATCAACTGCTTGGTTTGGACAGTGATGGCATTGAACGACAAATAAGCGAGTATTTTAACTAGGGGCTGTTTCTCTTTGCTATTTATTCCTGCTGGAGGCTGTTTTTATGCACAGCAAGGCAGAAGTCATGCTGTGTGGTCACTCTACATTAATGACTGATAACGCAGTTGGGTGTACCCCCCTCCCCCTAATCTTCATTTACTGTTAATAGATGCCAGTATGGGATGCCGTTTACGGAAAAAATAGTCGCTAAGTTATATTTATTATCTGTTGCCCATATTTGATTTTGGAAAAAAAGCGGGATAATACGATGTTCCTGCTGTATCTGTTCAAAAAGCATTGCTTGCTTTTCAATAGAATCTGCAACTTTTTCCTTTTCAAATAACACGCTGATATAATTAGCTAACGCACTGTCAACAAATAAGTCTTGGTAGATATTATCACGATCCATCAAAGGCGACTGCCAAACAGATAAAGTAAAATCATAATCAAACAGCTGTTTATGCCACTCTTCAACGTCAGTCACTTCAGTGATAATAAGTTTAATACCCACCCTTTTCATCATATTTACTAATGCTTTGGCAACTTCTGGCGTATTGCCTATTTCATCAACTAAAACCAGTAAAGTTAAGTATTCGGGCATATCTATTTTACTGAATAAATATTTTGCTCTTGGCACATCGTAATCGGGCAGTTGCGGGTTGGGTAATTCCATTTGCACTTGTGGTAAAGGTGTAAAGGTCGAACTGACACTGCCCATACCATTAATAATATGTTTCAGCATCCCCTCTTGATTAATCGCTAAATGAACAGCATTTCTTGCTACACTGCGTTTAAAAACATCCGATTTTTTATCATTAATTGTTAAAAAAATCACATTTGAAGAAATCACTTCGACTAATGATTTAGACTTTTCAAAACGCACTGTCTCAACCGTTTTATTCGAAACTGATGCACTAATATCAACATCATTAGCTAATAACGCAAATTGTCGTGAATTGGCCGATTTGATTTTAATAAAGTTCAGCTCTTTTATCGCAGCTTGACCTTGCCAGTAATCTTTATTGCTTACAACGTTAAGATGTAAAGCGGGATTATACTGTTTGATTTTATAGGGACCAGTACCTGAAATTGATAATTTATTATGCCGCGCATTCACTACATCTTGTGCTTTGTCGGCATCTATTTTGTTGCGGCGATAAAACGTCGAATCCAACACAAAAAAGTGCGTTAAATAGTCTAAAACTTGTGCTTGGGATAAAGAACTGTAAACATCAAAGCTATAGCGGTCAACTCGTTTTATCTGCTTAATACCTTCAAAAAAATGTCTGGATTGCGGCTCTTTTAAGATCTGTGAAAATGTCCAAATAACATCATTACTGCTTAGTCGATTACCGGAATGAAATTTAATATTTTTCTTTAAATAAAAACGGGTAATTCCCGGCTTGATGCTTTTCCATTTTTGCAGCAAACGTTTCTCTAATTGCTGCTTGTCTCCCCAACGAACTAATGGATCAAAAAATAGATGTGCATACTGGATATCAAGTGCAGAGCTCGCATAGGGAGAAAAGAACACCGGAATATCATCGACAGCTATCTGTACAATATTTGACGCTTGACTGTTTGTCTCATTATGCTGCGCATATACAGATACTGGCAACAGTGCCAGCATCATCAGTGTCAGTAAATAAGATAACAATCGAAACATGCCATTAACCATAAAGGTGAATTAAAAATTGTAAAGCGATACTAGCAAAAACACCTGCTACAATATCATCAATCATGATTCCCAGACCCCCATGTACTTTTTTATCTAACCAGCAAATTGGGTAAGGTTTTAAAATATCGAAAAAACGGAACAGAATAAAACCAACAATAGCCCACTGCACGCTAAATGGCACCATTAACATGGTTATCCAGTAACCAACAAATTCATCCCAGACAATCGCTTTATGATCATGTACGCCCATATCACGGCTGGTAATATGGCAGATCCAAAAACCAAATAAACTACTTATAACGAGAATAGCGATATAGATTTCAAGCGACAAAAATGACAGGAAATAATAGATTGGGATAGCGGCTAACGTACCAAATGTACCTGGCGCTTTACTCGCTAAACCACTGCCAAAACCAACTGCCGCAAAATGGATTGGATTGCTTAATTTTAACCCTTGTAAATCATCACGTTTCATAATATTAAATTTGACCTTTAAAGTGATCCCATCCCTGGAGAGAGAAAGAGACGGCTTCATTTTGTTTGAATAATTGAATTAACGGCTGTTGTAGTGGAGTGACAAAACCTATCACAGAAATGGCTGGAATTGTTACTTCACTTTTTTCTATAAGCTTATTTAACTGCGCGAGATTAGCGGCACTGATGGTAAACAGCAGTTCATAATCATCGCCGCCGGTTAAGGCGTATTGATACGCTGACTGTTCATTAATAGAGCCTGTCTGAATTTCTTCCCGCATTAAATCTGATAATGGTAATTTATCAAGTTCGAGCTTTGCTGAGCAGTTAGAAGATTTTAAAATATGTCTTAAGTCCTGGGTTAACCCATCGGAGATATCAATACAACTTGATGCTAAATTACGTAACAGAATACCTAATTCGACGCGAGGTTCAGTCAGCTCTAAGGCATCAATAAAGTATTGTCTGTTTTTAACAGTATGTTCATTTAATTTACACGCAAGCCCCAATGCCCCCTCTCCTAACGAAGCTGAAACACAAACAAGCTCATCTGCTTGAGCATTATTGCGTGGTAATGCAAGGCCGCGAGGCACAATACCTTTTACCGATACGGTTATTGATAACGGACCTTTGGTGGTGTCACCTCCTACCAACACAACATTAAACTTATTGGCGAGTTCAAAAAATCCGCGTGAAAACTCAGCAAGCCACAACTCATCCATTTCGGGTAAGGTAATAGCAAGTGAAACCCACTTAGGTGTTGCCCCCATTGCAGCTAAATCACTGAGATTTACGGCAAGTGCTTTATAACCTAAACGATAGGGATCTACATCGGCAAAAAAATGCACATCACAAACCAGACTATCTGTACTCACCGCCAGCTGGTAACCATCAGGCAGATCTAAAATGGCGCAGTCATCACCAATGCCAATCGCCACGCCACTATTTTCTGTAGTGCAAGTTCGTTTGAAATAGTGCTCAATCAAATCAAATTCGCTTAAACTCATTTACGCTTTAACTTTAATGTGCGTTTTGTCGCTACGCTTTTATCATCTGCTGTTTTACTGTTTTTATTGATAAATATTTTTTTAGGGGCGCGTGGATTATTTTGCTTATTCAAGCCGCGCGGACGTGATTCAGAATTTGTTGAACTACGCTTTTCTTTTGGCTGAGCGGTATTCACGGCAGTTTTAGAAGAAGTGGAAACCGCTTGATTAATCTCACTCATCTCCTGTTCTGTCAGATTACGCCATTGTCCTGGTTTTAACTTATCAATACGAACATTCATAATACGGGTACGTTTTAATTTGGTTACTTCATAACCTAAATATTCACACATACGACGGATTTGGCGGTTTAAACCTTGAGTAAGCACGATAGTAAACACAAACCGGCTTTGCACTTTTACGCTGCAGGGTTCAGTGATGGTATCTAGAATCGGCACACCACGCTGCATGCGCTCAACAAAACGTTCACTTAGGGGCTTATCTACTGTCACTAAGTATTCTTTATCATGGGCATTCTCTGCGCGAAGAATTTTATTAACGATATCGCCATCACTGGTTAAAAAGATTAAACCTTCAGAGGGTTTATCTAAACGACCAATCGGGAAAATTCGCTTTTTATGGCCTATGGCATCAATAATATTGCCATATACATCGCGTTCAGTGGTGCAGGTGATGCCAATTGGTTTGTTATAAGCAATATAGACACGATCTGATTTATTCTCAGCAATTGCATTGATGCGTTTGCCATTAACGAAAACCTCATCTCCGGGCTGAACCTTTGTGCCAAGTTCAGGTATCTGACCGTTTATTTTAACGCGATTTTGTTCAATTAATTTGTCCGCTTCTCGGCGAGAGCAAAAACCTGAATCACTGATAAATTTATTCAGGCGTTTTTCACTGCTTGTGTCCACAATATTATCCCATTAGCATCATTTCACACCCAAGCTACTTGGGTATATGTGGCGCATATTATACTCAAGCTACTTGGAAATGCGAGTTTCAGAGCTCGGCAAAATAGTCATAACAAGACACAATATACACAGAATAGTAATTCTCTGATCATGTTGTCTTTCGCAAACACTGACCAGGCTTCAATAAGATGAATTAATTCATCCAGACAGGTTTGTCAGCAGCAATTTTCGGTTTTCAAAAATAGCATCAGCAGCTAATGAGGCGAGTATATTTTCCCGTTTTAAGTTTGCTTTAACCTGCCCATAACCATCAATAACTAAAACCTCAATGCCCATTGCCTGCGTACTAACAATCATCTCTTCAATCGCTTTGCTTGCACTGTAATCAATTGCCTGAATATCAGATAGATCTAGAATTAATAACTGATAATTTTTTTGTTGTGCAAGTTTATTGGTTAACGATTTAGCGACACCAAAACTAATAGCAGAGCCAAAATGAAACAATAAAACTTCTCTGTTTTTTGCTAATAACCCTAATGCTTTTCGTTCTTGATCATCTAAAACACCCGCTTCTGTACCATTTCTAAACAGCGAAATACTGGCAAATTGTAAATCAGATTGACGTTTAACAAACAGTAACGATGCAGCCACCAAACCGACGGCAACAGCCAAAATAAGATCCACAAAAACGGTCATAAACAAGACGCTAAACATGATAACAACCCCTGCGCGTGATGAGCGGTGTACCCGTTTTAAATATTGCCAGTCAATAATATCAGCACCGACTTTAATTAGAATTCCTGAAAGTACAACATGGGGGATATAACTGGCAATCCCGCCTAAACCAAGTGCTACAGCTAATAAGATAAGTGCGTGAAACATACCTGAAAGCTGCGTTTTACCGCCCGCTCTCACATTTATCATAGTACGCATCGTTGCACCGGCGCCGGGTAAGCCCCCAAAAAAGCCCGACACCATATTACCGATACCTTGCCCAAACAGTTCTTTATCTGAATGATGAGTTGTACGGGTAATATTATCGGCAACTAATGATGTTAATAATGAATCAATCGTCCCCAATATCGCCAAAATCAATGCAGATTTAAGCATATCTGGTAATAAAACCAGTTCGATTGTAGGCAGGTGCAGAGTTGGCAAGCCCGATGGAATGTCTCCCAGAATAGAAACGCTATTTTCAGGCATAAATAACAAGACAACCATCGTTCCCAAAACCAGTGCCAATAAAGGCGATGGTATATATTTAGAGATCGATCGCGGAGTAAAAAACACAATACCTAAAGACAAACAACCTAAGAGCAAGGTTAACCAGTTAACAGCGCTTAGCGCCTCAGGCAAGTTCATTAACGAACTTAGCGTATCTGATTCAGCTTGATGCCCGAGCAATGGTGCAAGTTGTAAAATAATAATAATAAAACCAATACCACTCATAAAGCCGGAAATAATAGGCTGAGGTACATAGTTGATATATTTACCTATTTTTAAAACAGCAAACAAAATTTGCAACGCTCCTGCCATAATTACAACAGTAAAAGCTATAGCAGTACCGTTTACAGGATCGAGTTGCATATAATGCGCAAAGATAGCGGCCATCACCACCGTCATTGGCCCTGTAGGTCCTGATACTTGTGTTGCTGTGCCGCCAAATAGCGCTGCAAAAAAACCGACACAAATTGCACCATATAACCCTGCAATAGGACCAATACCCGATGAAACACCAAACGCAAGTGCCAATGGTAAGGCAACCACTGCCGCGGTTAATCCGCCAAAAATATCACCTCGAAGGTTAGTAAGCTTTAGCTGCGGTAAAAATGACATAAATTAGCCCTTTGAATCTGTCTTATCTTTATTATCAGTATTATCAGTATTATCAGTATTATCAGTATTATCAGTATTATCAGTATTATCAGAGCCAGATGATAACTCACTACGCCATAAAATAACCTTACACTGCATACACGCATGATAATGTTTACTATTATCTGGATTTTCTTTAGGTGATTTTAATAAACGCTTAACAGTTTCTGTACAACCACAATAACGGCAACATAATGTTCCATCTTCATTTTGAGACTTCTCGAGTTTTTTGTACTCTACTAAGAAAGGTAATGTTTCCCAATCCGTTTTACGGGCAGGTTTATTATGAATTAGCACAAAGTAAATAATAGCGATAATAACAAAAAGAATCAGATATTCAGTCATGACTTTCCTTAACGATAAGTTTTCGCATTAATATAGATTGATAAGATAAAAGTAATAACTTGCCTTTTGATCCTATCCCTATTTATCCATGATTTTCAGGTAAAAAAAAAGCCTCACGAAGACGTGAAGCTTTTTTCTTGAATTGGTGCCCGGAGACGGACTTGAACCGTCACGCTCAGAAAGCGAGGGATTTTAAATCCCTTGTGTCTACCAATTCCACCACCCGGGCGGTTACTTAAGTCGTTCTAAGTAAGTGCGGCGAATTATATAGAACTTTTATTACAGCGCAAGCAGTTAAGATAAAATAATTTAATAAAAGCGTTCAATTGCTTACAAATCAGGCAAACCCGATGGTTACCCTATTTTCCTTGCTTAAAGTGCTTAAAAATACAGCGCCATTACAAATTGTATTAAGCAACGAAGCATACTCCGCAACTTATAAGCAAATGTGGGTTCAGGTCGTTTACCTAAAAAATTAGTAGAAATAACTTATTACACAAATTTGTAATAATGTATTTTTAATACAATTGTTTTTTTGATTTATTTATGAAGTAGTTTTCTCAAAGAGATGAGTGGCGAACTGCAATATTGTTTCATACAATTACTACGTAGTAATAATTCCTCCCCACAAAAAGATGTACATTTTAATACTGTTTAACAAAACAGCGAATTAAAACCAACCAAGGTCAAAAAAGATGCTTATTAAACATAAATTAACCATCAATACCGCAGGATTCATTTTAAGCATGATAGCCATGCTGTTATTAATTAATTTCTCCTCCTCTTCACTGCAAAAAGATATTCAAATCGTACAACATCTCGGAGAAATCGAAGTTAATATTTTACAGTTAAGGCGACATGAAAAAGATTTTATTATGCGCAAAGATGTTAAACAGCTCGATAAATTCAATCAGCGAATTTCTATTTTAAACGATGATCTTCATCATATTAGTGAACAGTTAAATTCAATCGGCGTTTCCAGTACAGAAGCGATGCAGTTAAATAAAATATTGGCTGAATATCAACAGAATTTCACCGCGCTGGTAAACACTCAACAGCGTATTGGTTTGGATTCTAAAAGTGGCATTTATGGAAAACTAACAAAAGCAGTAAATGAAGCCGAAAAGGCGATTGGTGATGTGGATTATCGCGCATTAAGCATGATGCTCACACTAAGGCGTAATGAAAAAAACTTTATGCTTCGTTTGGAAGATAAATACGTTAAAAATTTCCAGGATAATTTCCAAAAATTAGATAATATAATTTACAAAAGCTATTTACCTCACTCACAAAAATCCACCATTAATAATGCGCTAAAAATTTACCATGATGCATTTTTAGCTTTGGTTAAAGAACAAAAAAAATTAGGCTTTCGAGCCGATCAGGGTTTACAAAATGAGATGCGCAGCACCGTTCATAAAGTTGATGACATTTTAAATACATTGTTAACAAAAATTAACAGTGCAGTGGTTGAATATGTTAGCTCTATTAATCAGTTAACCTACTCTATTTTTACCTTTGCTATCATTCTTGGCGCATTAATCTCTTGGTTCATTGGCAAAGGTGTTATTACATCAATTACACTCATTAAAAGCTCAATGGTAGAGGCCGCAGAAACAAATAACTTAACGATTAATATCAAGTCAAAAAGCAAGGATGAATTAGCCGATATGGCAAATGCATTCAATAATATGATTGCTAATTTCCAACATTTAATCGTTTCTGTTAATCAAACCGTCGGAAGTGTTAATAGTGCGACAGAGACACTCGTAGATAACATCCAACAAACAAACACAGGTGTTGCATCACAAATGCAGGAAACTGATATGGTTGCAACAGCCGTAACAGAAATGGTGGCAACAATTGAAGAGATTGCAAGTAATACAACCGATGCCGCAGATAAAGCACAGCAAACCAATAAAAATGCAGGCAAAGGCATGCAGGGTGTTGAAGTAACAATCCAGCAAATCACTGTGTTGTCAGAAAAATTAGTTGAATCTGAGGCGGTAGTTAATGAGCTTGCTAAAGATAGTCAAACAATCGGCTCTGTATTGGATGTTATTCGCGGCATTGCAGAACAAACGAACTTACTGGCACTCAATGCCGCTATTGAAGCGGCCCGTGCAGGAGAGCAGGGACGAGGTTTTGCTGTTGTTGCGGATGAAGTACGTTCGCTCGCCAGCCGCACACAAGAGTCGACCAAAGAGATTGAAAATATCATTGGCACTTTACAAACGAGAACGCAAAGCATTGTCACGCTAATGACAGAGTGTCGAAATGAAGGAGAGGAAAGTAGCAATCAAGCAGGAGAAGCGGGTCGCATGCTTGAAGAGATAAACAGTGATGTGGTGAACATTATGGATATGACTACCGCCATTGCGACCGCAATTCAGGAGCAAAGTGCGGTAGCATCAGAGGTGAACCGCCATATTGTTTCTATCCGTGATGTTGCTGAAACAGCAAGTGTATCCGCACAACAAAACGAACAGATGAGTGGAGAGTTATCACAACAGGCAAATGCCCTAACCAGCGAGATAGATCGATTCACTATCTAACTCACTAAAGACCTATAAAGCCTTGCTCAGAATAACTGATGCAGGGCTTTTTTATACCCAAACCACATGGAAATACAGACGGCTTAGGTATATCTGCTTTATAATTTTTTAGTCTTCAAAAAGAGGCATTTTCTTAAGGTAACATGTTAATAAAACAATGCGAACACCATTTACACGGCCTTCAATATGCTCAGGATTATCAGTTAATGAGATATTACGTACTGGTGTTCCTCGTTTAGCGGTGAAGTTACCGCCTTTCACATCTAAGTCTTTAATTAAAGTTACGTTATCACCCGCAACTAAAATAGTACCGTTAGAATCACGTGTAGGTGGCACCTCTTCAATATCATCGGCAGCAACACCATAGTCAGCCCACGCTTTTTGCTCATCTTCCATATACATCATGTCAAGCAGGTCTTGTGCCCAACCTTCCGATTTGGCTAAACGCGTTAACATGCGGAACGCCGTTACTTGTACAGCAGGAACTTGACTCCACATGCTGTCATTTAAACATCGCCAATGGTTATTATCCATCTCGCTGTTTTTTTCAATTTGTGAAAGACAAGTTTCACAAACTAGTACCGATTTATCTGAATTTGGCTCAGCAACAGGTGGTACTTCATAAACAGAAAGATTATCGGTTGCGCTACATAGCTCACATGCTGAGTTATTACGCTCTAACAGGATTGTTTTAATTGGCATGAATTAACACCTTAAAAATTGGAGGGAATAAAAGTGGCGCTTATTATACCCAAGCCACTTAAAAATGCGAGTTTCGGCATTTTAAGTGGCTTATTCCCAAGATAGAATTAGTCGCAAATACTCACTGTATTACCTGATTCCGTTTCACTTATCACATTCAATAATGAATACTCAAGTAACCCCGTATCATAGGTATCTTGTTCCAGTGACTGAATCATCACACCACCTGCATAGCTCATTGCATAATTAGTTTTATAGATAACCGTTGGAATACCGTTATAATTCCGATCTTTACTTTCATCGATACAGGCATACGCACGTTTGACATCAATAATATCAGCGTAACTGTCTACGCTATCACCGCGCGAATAAAAAGGGATGCCAAGCACCAATTTATTTTTGATTAAGCAACGTTCTGTCCAGTAATCGATGGCATCGATGGCATCTTGTTTAGATGAGTGGAGATTATCACTATTTGTTGAATCAAAAGCTCTGACATTAACAAAATCTACATAATCAAACACCGAGCTGTCAATTGAGTCAGCAAGGTCTTCGTCTTCACCTGAAACAACTGCAATACTAAAAAAATAACCGTTATCCCATAACTTATCTGAAAGTTTTTCCACTAAATCTTCAAAAAGTTCTCCTTCATCATCATCCGATGGAAACTGCCAATTCAGATCAACCCCTTCGAGATCATTGTCTTCAACGAACTCAATAACGTTGTCTACAAATGTATTAGTAATAGAGGAAGAACTCGCAATGGTCTTAAGATTGCTGGCATTGCCATCTCCGCCAATGGAAATGGCAACTTTGACCCCTGCCGCTCTAGCAGATGCAATCATATCTTCAAAGTCATCCACTTCATCATCATCAAAAGTGACTAAACTTGCATCTGCATTAACCTCTAAATAACCGTAAATAAGATGTGTTAACTGTTCATAATCTACATCTTCCATGTTATCCGTATCATCGCCATCCCAATAAGCGACTTTTTTAAAAGTCACCGCAGTGGTGTCTGTTTCACAAACCTCCGGATCTTTTTCCCAGTCCTCCGGAAACATTTTCTCGAATAGCCCCTCACAAGCCGTTAAACAGGAAACAGCCAAAAAACAAAGCATTAACTTGGCCGTTTTGTTATTAAAAGTTCTTAGGATATTGAACAAGTAACTCTCCGTTAATCTATTTATATGAAAGCGGATAATATCGCTTACCTAAAGTCTTGAAGCAAGCTAAAATACGTTTTTATATCCAAACCACTTAATTAGGTGAAATTCCATGAATGAAACACTAAACATTGCAGAGCAAACGCTGGTCCTGCATCGTCATCCAAGAAATAAGCAAGAGACGCTACAAGCATGGGATTCTGCTGATGAATACCTGATTAACTACTTTAATGAGAACCAGCTTGAGAAACACCTTGGTGAAGATGAGCAAATACTACTGATTAATGATGGTTTTGGCGCTTTAAGTTGTTATTTCCAAGAATTTGAACGTACTGTTATTTCAGACTCATACCTGTCACTAAGTTCAATTAAACTCAATATGCAGCGTAATAACTGCCCTGAAGAAAATGTTCTTATTCAGGACTGCTTACAAAGCTTTCCTAAGAATGTAAAAATTGTTTTAATTAAAATACCGAAAACACTTGCTTACCTTGAGTTTCTTTTACAGCAACTGCGTGATGTTTTATCACCAGAAACGATTGTTGTTGCAGCGGGTAAAGTAAATATGATTCACAACTCTACACTGCAGTTGTTTGAACAATATATTGGCAGCACAAAAACCTCATTGGCTAAAAAGAAATCCCGCTTGATTTTCAGCTTGGTTGAGCAGCAAGAAGTTCCTGAGAAAGAGATCGCTCTGACTTGGGAAATAGAAAAACAGGATTGGAAAATTCATAACCACGCCAATGTATTCTCCCGTAATCATCTCGATATCGGTGGTCGTTTCTTAATGGATAATTTACCGGAAGGCGATTTTTCTAAAATCGTTGATTTAGGCTGTGGTAACGGTATTGTCGGTATGGCTGCATCACAGGCTTATCCAGAAGCACAAATTACCTTTATTGATGAATCTTATATGGCAGTTGACTCTGCACGTATTAATATGCTGAAAAATTTACCGGAAGAGCAAACTGACAATGCCCGTTTTGTAGTGAATAACGGTCTGGTTGGTTTTAAACCGAGAACTTACGATCTTATCTTATGCAACCCTCCATTCCATCAGCAACAAGCGATTACCGACCATATTGCTTGGAGCATGTTTAATGATGCTCGTTTCTGTTTAGCTGATGGTGGTGAACTTGTGATTGTGGGTAATCGCCACCTTGATTACCAAGACAAGTTAGAACGTATTTTTGGTAACTGCGAATTAGTCACAGAAAACAAAAAGTTTGTTATTTTACGTGCTGTAAAAATGGATTAATTTCCACAAAAACAATTAAAAAAGGCAACTCAATGAGTTGCCTTTTTTGTTTCTGAAATTCAGTGACAAGCATAAAAAAACCGCTTAGTTTCTTGTAAACGGTTTTAAATTTGTCAGATAGATTATTTTATGAAATCTAAAATACCCACTGAATTAGCAAATACGAACAGGATACCTAGTGGCGCAACGTAACGTAATAAAACCATTACAATGGAGAACTGCCAATCCGCCAGGCCAAACTCTTCTTTAACCACTTCAGACTTCATCACCCAACCAGCAAACACTGAAATTAATAATCCACCAAGAGGCATTAAAACATTTGCGGTTAAATAATCTAACATATCAAAGATGTTACCACCCATGAAACCAAAGTTAATTTGTGCCCACTCAGTGCCTGCTAAAGAGAAGACTGTACCAAGACTGCAAATCCAGATAGCTAGACCTGCAATGATCGCAGCTTTAACACGAGGCAATCCTTGACGTTCTTCAAGGTAAGCAGCAGTCGCTTCAAGTAAAGCAATTGCTGAAGTAAATGCAGCAAATACAATCATGATAAAGAACAGGGTACCAACAAAATCACCCATTGGCATTGAACCAAACGCAATAGGAAGAGATTGGAATAAGAGACCTGGACCTGCACTTGGCTCTAAACCATGCGCGAAAACAATCGGGTAAATAGCTAAACCGGCAATTAATGCAACCATAGTATCGGCAATAGCAATCATAATAGAGGTTTTTGCAATCGACACACCTTCAGGCAGGTATGCTCCGTATACCATCATAATACCTGACGCTAAACTTAGGGTGAAAAAGGCATGACCTAATGCCACTAATACACCTTCAATAGTAAGTTTAGAGAAATCGATATCAAACATAAATGAAAATGCAGCAGCAAAATCCCCCACTACAGCAGAATAAAGCATAATAGCGACAAGTAAGACTAATAATGCAGGCATTAAATAGGTTACTGCCGTTTCAAGGCCGCCTTTAACACCTTTAGAGATAACATAGATAACAGCAACCATGGTTAATGTCGTCCAGATAAGCAACTGTGGAACACTGCTTACTAAGTTACCAAATAAGGTACCAATTGCTTCAGCATTTGTCGCAGGATCAGCTGCGGCTGCGCTAAATTCGCCAGTTCCGGCGTAAAACACGTAAGCACCCGCCCAACCGGCGATAACAATATAAAAGCTTAAAATTAAGAAACCAGCTAATACCCCCATTGTACCGATAACCGACCAATGTGATGAATGACCGGCTTCAGTAGCAACATGAGCAGTAGCATTGGCTGGTGTGGAGCGACCACGTTTACCAATTACAACTTCGGCCATCATTATCGGAATACCGATAAATAATACACATAAAAGATAGACAAAAACGAACGCACCACCGCCATTTTCTCCCATAATATATGGGAATTTCCATATGTTACCTAATCCTACTGCAGCTCCCGTTGCTGCTAAAACGTATGCGTATCGACTTGACCATCGATTCGAAACATGTGTATCCATATTCATTTAAAGTCCTTTAATTAATAATATATTTGCCTTTATAGACAGAATCAGAAGCAAATTCAAGCAAGCGAGAATGGTATATTTACCAAGAAATCACATACGAAAAATCAATCTGCGAATTATTATGCAACAATTTCACATAAAGCCTCGCAAAAGACGGTTTTTACAGCATAAACAGGTAAAAACAAAAGCCAATCACCTTGCGCGCAAATTTAACAAAACGGGAGCAAGTTAACATCAAAATCCAGCTGATTATGCGCAATTGGTTTATTGATTTGCAGATCTAGAAAATATAGAAGGATTTGCCATATTAATAATTGGCGTATGGAAGCGTTGCTGTGAATTACATACAAAGAAGTAGATCTTCATTGTAAATAGATAGGCTGACTAGAAGATAAAACAAACGTCTTTGTCTATCTTCTAACCAACCTATTTATAGAAGAGTAATTAAATATTATTTACTATGTTTTTAACTAATTGCGGGCCGTGATAGATAAAACCTGAGTAGATTTGTACCAAGCTTGCACCTGCATCTATTTTTTCTTTTGCAGCTACCACACCATCAATACCACCAACCCCAATAATCGGGATCTGACCATTTAAGTGAGATGCAAATTTTGCAATTACAATCGTGCTTTTACTTTGCAGAGGACGACCGCTTAAACCACCCGCTTCACTTGCATGCGACATACCTTTAATTATTTCACGATCCAGTGTTGTATTGGTCGCAATTAAACCGTCTATTTTATATTTAAGCAGTGAACTGGCAATTGATTCAATTTCTTGATCACTTAAATCAGGTGCGACTTTTAATGCAATAGGTACGTATTTATTATGCTTTTCCTGAAGTTCTGCTTGACGTATTTTTAAAGCATCCAATAACTCATCAAGTGCTTCACCATATTGTAATGAGCGTAATCCCGGAGTATTTGGAGATGAAATATTTACCGCAATGTAACCTGCATATTGATAAACTTTATCCATACAAAGTAAATAATCATTTTTCCCCTCTTCAACGGGTGTTGAAAAGTTTTTACCTATATTAATACCTATAACACCTTTAAAGTTACTCTCTTTTACATTGGCAATTAGATTATCAACACCGTGATTATTAAAACCCATGCGGTTAATAATACCTTCTGACTCTAATACGCGAAATAATCGCGGTGACGCGTTACCGGGTTGAGCAACTGGCGTTACCGTACCGATTTCAACATGCCCAAAGCCCATTGCACCAAAACCATCAATACACTCACCGTCTTTATCAAGACCGGCAGCTAAACCCAGTGAGTTAGGGAAAGTTAATCCCATTATTTCAATCGGGCGTTGTTGTACTTTTTGACGATAAAAAAGATCCAAGATCGTACC
>NZ_CEZLMY010000007.1:35415-51754 GCF_983033635.1 Psychromonas sp.
GGTTAATTTAAGCAGCTTTATTGTTAAATCATGGGCTTTTTCAGGATTTAACATAAATAAACAACTGCGCATAATTCGGTAAAACATAGCAAAGACCCTTAAAATGAAGTAAATAGGAAAAAACGAGCGTATTGTACCTTTAATCTGATAAACGTGAACTACAAAAACAGAAATAATAAAACTATTAATCGCAAGTAACTAAGCAGTTATTCAACAACAATATGTTGATAAGCATGAACGCGGCTTCGCCAACCTTTTAACCAACGAAACTCATCCCTTGGGGCATTCTTTACCCGCCTAGTTAACACTTCATCAGCAGCTAGCCCAAAAGCGCGTAGCGGATTTTTATATTCTTCAGGCATAGTTAATAAAACCTGTTTAAGCCCCCAGCCCTGCCCCTGATAGCGTTCATTTTTTGATAAACCTTCACCTTTAAAATTGACATAATCAAGCAGCGTAAAGAGCCCTGCTGTTGTCGAGGTCAACTGGCTTAAATGATAATTTATTTTACTTTTTTGTTGCTCATTACAATCAGCAAGGATCAACGGAATTGCAGTTTCGAGACGCAAAACAATAAATTTAACCTGCACATCAAGATGTTCGCTCAAGAACAGTCTTAACCCACTAAGCGTTTGATCATTAAACTCATGATAAAATTGCTCTCGTGATTGCCATGGTGCAAATTTAGTTTTAGTAAGCCAGATTGGCAGTTGTATGCCACGCTCTTGAAAATATGCTAACAATGCCGGAAATTGCTCTTTGAATGGTCCTTTTTCCTTGTTTGGATACCAGATGAAATGACCTAAACCAAGTGATGGGAAGTTTTCACCACGATTCCATGTGGTTAGATGCTGTAACTTCTGCTGCCCTTCATTTTTCCAAATCAGCTGCCCCAATGCGTCCGCTTGTTGCGAGGTTAAGTTAATATGATATGGCTGGCAGAAAGCAGAAAAGCTAGTAAGCAGTAGCGCTAAAACAACAAAACGACGCATAACGTAAACCTGATATTGGCAAATAAAATATGAAGGGGTTAAACGACGAAATGAAAGCTCATGCTATCGATGATTGCTTCGCGTTTTTCTTGAACTGCAACTTGCTGGTAGGCATCTAATGCCCCTCTTTGCTTAAAACTAGGCTGATCATAACCGAGAGTTTGATGGATAGAGTCTTTCTGTTTTTCAGAAAGGATCATTGAAAAATCAGCGGATTTGGCTTTTTTTGTTACGGGTGCGACTTCACTACTACTGGCTACTGACGATTTTTTGGGAATCGCCGTTTTGCCAGTATGAATCGCTTTTGTTACTAAAGTTGTATTATTTTGTATTGCCATTAATAATCCAAACTATTAATTTAATAATTTACTCTCTGCCTGGTAATTTTTTCCAAGTCACTTTATCACGTAAATATACCGGGGTTGCTAATTCAGGTAAAACTGTCAAAGAATTTTCTACGCAACTCACAACTTGATCTAACATATATTTTGCACTTGGAAATTCAATATCAAGCTGTAATGCCTCTTCAAAGTATTCAACTAATTCAGGATAAGCCGCCCAACCTGAACCGACTAAAACTGCATTTTTCTTTACGTTTAACTCAAGCGCCAATAAATCGGCAGGTTTAATCACTACTTCTTCATCAACTAATACCATTAACTTATTGTCTAGCTGGTAATGAGCAAAATAAACCTCTCCCATACGCGCATCAATAGCTGCATAAACATCAGTAACGTGCTGAGTTTTATAAGCTTGTTGCGCCATCGCATGCAATGTTGAAATCCCCACCATCGGCTTTTCGATACCATACGCTAAACCTTGTGCAATACTGATGCCAATTCTAACCCCTGTAAAACTGCCCGGTCCGCGACCATAAGCAACTACATCAATTTCAGGAAGTGTTAAACCAGACTGCTGTAATACTTTCTCAACAGTTGGCAGGATCTTGGTGGTATGTTCACGTGGTGCCAGCATAAACTGATCACTAATAACCTGTTCTTTATCTGTCAAACAAAGCACTGCAACTGAACACGCTTCAGTTGAAGTATCTACACATAAAACATTTAACGCTTTAGACATATTTGGCCTATTTATATTTTAATATTTAATCAATTTATTTCAAAAATTCTATCGCATTTTCTAAACAGCGGGTAGATGACTTTACATAGCCATGCACAGTAAATGATTCAATCAATCGCGTTCAAAAATTCTATCGCATTTTCAAGTGATCTGGTACGAGGCATGCACGGTAAACTATTCAAGAATAAATTTCCATATTTACGCGTCACCAAACGGCTGTCGCAAACAATTAACACGCCCCTGTCTTGCTCAGCTCGAATCAAACGTCCGATCCCTTGTTTAAAGGTAATAACCGCTTGCGGTAACTGTACATGTGCAAAGGGATCCTGACCTTTTAACTGTGCATCTTCTATTCGTGCTTTTAATAACGGCTCATCAGGTGAACTGAACGGAATTTTATCAATAATAACACAAGATAAAACTTGTCCTCGTACATCAACACCTTCCCAGAAACTTCCCGTTGCAACTAATAGTGCATTGCCATGACTGACAAACTCATCGAGTAAAGCTTGTTTACTTTTTTCTCCCTGTAATAACACAGGAAGGGTTAGTGTTTGTCTGAATCCTATAGCTAACTGATTCATCATTGCGTGGCTGGTACATAAAAAGAAACAGCGTCCTTTACTGGCGCGGATAACGGGCGCTAAGCGTTCGACTAATTTATCTGCAAGTCCTGGCGTTCCTGGTTCAGGCAATAATCTAGGTACCACAAACAGGGTTTGCTTAGCGTAATCAAAGGGGCTGCTTAATTGTAAGCACTTACTATCCTGCAGACCTAATAATTCGGTAAAATGGTTAAACTGCCCTTTTACCGATAAAGTCGCTGAGGTAAAAATCCAAGCCGCTTGTTTTTTCTGACATTCTAGTTGGAAACGCTGCGCAACACTTAACGGGGTTATATTTAATGAAAAATGCTGTTTCGTACAATCAAACCAATAACTAAAGCCGCTTTCATTAACGCTATTTAGTTTTTTAAACAGTAAAGTAAACTGATTTAGCCGCTCGAAACAATGATCTAACACGTCACTTTTGCCTAATAGCTCACAGATCACTTCCTTTAAAAAATCCATCACTTGTAACAAGCGCTGTACATGAAGCTGCATAACCCGCTCCCTAGACTTTTCTCGCCAGCTTCCTGTACCTTTATCCATCGCAAAGGCTAAACGAAAATCCAATACACTGATACGTAACTGTTCAGCCGCTTTTGCCATCTGTTTTGCTTCACGCATTTCTGTGCGATAGACAAAGTCAATCTCTTTTGCAAGCTCAATAAGCTGCCGGCTAGAGAGCGATTCGCCGAAATATAAACTGGCAATATCAGGCAATTGATGCGCTTCATCAAAAATATAAACGCCAGCTTCCGGCATCAGTTCACCAAAACCGGTTTCTTTGACCGCTAAATCAGCAAAAAATAGATGGTGATTGATCACAACGACATCAGCCTGCATCGCTTTTTTACGCGCTTTAACAATAAAACAGTCATCAAAACTTGGACATTCTCGTCCTAAGCAGTTGTCATTACTACTGGTGATAGCAGGAATAATAAATGCGTCTTCGGCTAAATTATCTATTTCGGCAATATCACCCGTTTTTGTAGAGAGTGCCCAATTTTTAATTTTCACCAGTTCTATCTGCAGCGCTTTCTCCTTATGTTTACTTTCTAACATAAAGCGATTTAAACGTTCATTACACAGGTAGTTACTGCGTCCTTTTAATAACGTCACTGTACCGGTGAAATTGGTAGTTTCGACAAGTATCGGCAGATCTTTTAAAAACAGTTGTTCCTGTAACGCTTTGCTGCCAGTTGAAATAATTATTTTGGAAGATGTCTCTTTATCAAAGGATAACAGTGCGGGGGCTAAATAAGCGAAGGTTTTACCCGTACCCGTTTCAGCTTCAACCACTAAATTTTGTTTGCTTTTGATGGTATGCGCGACCGCTTCCGCCATCTCAACTTGCGCATCACGCGATATAAAATGAGGCAGCTTTTGGCTTAACGCACCAGAGGGGGAAAAAAAAGATGAGATCAAAACAATACACTCTTATCGCAATATGATTAAAGGTTAACACAGGGTATTCTACGTCAATTAGCAAGAATTAATAAGAGTAAATGAATATGGATAAACAAAAGTCGCATTTTTTACCAGACCAACTGGGCTGCGAATTTAAGACCATCAAAGCGATGGTTAATATTTATTGCCGAGCTCATCATAACAGCACAAGAAAATCTGTACCCTGTTGTGAATGCGCTGAATTTATAAGATATGCCAATGAAAAGTTAGATCGTTGTCCTTACGGTCAAAATAAACCAACCTGTAACAGATGTCCGATTCATTGTTATAAACAACAGCAGCGTCAGCAAGCAAAAGAGATCATGCGTTATGCTGGCCCGCGTATGTTATTAAAGCATCCTATTTTAGCGATAAAACATCTACTTGCCGAAAAGCGTGCGGTACCAACAAGCATCCCTAATAAAGCGTCAAATCGCCATATTCGTAATGCGGATAAATAAGCCGATGATTATTGTGCAAAGCCCTAGCGTGTATTAGTTCAGACTAGATCTGGCAGTTCAGTCTACTAGGCGCAACTTAATCTGACAAATCTACGCTCGCTTTCTCCCAATAACGAGCGTTGCGCAATATTTGATAGCTTCATTGCGAGCGGAGCTTTGTGCATGCTTTCAGGAAAAGCGTGCTGGTTAAACCAGCTCGTAAATGCCCCTATAGTGATCTACAGAGGTGAACTCTTTGGGTTTCTCACTGTTTTAACTGCTTTCTTATAATGTTGTTGGATAACAATATGAGTGACACATCTTGAAGATTAAGCATTGAATGTCACTATTCATTTGCTAAGTTATGAACAAATCGGGCTGTGTATAAAAGAATGTTTGATTCAACATTCTTCATCAATGCAGCACTCATCTTGTAAGAAACCAATCACTGATTGCAGTTTTTCAAACTCTGCAACACAGAAAAGAGTACGACCTTCGCGGCGCTGCGAAATTAGCCCAGCTGAAACCAAGCTTGAAATGTGGTGTGAGAGTGTTGAACCAGGAATCCCCAGCTTTTCTTGTACCCCCCCCACAGCAACACCTTGATAGCCTGCGCGAACGACGCTTTTATAAATCGTTAATCGAGTCGGGTGTCCTAACTCTTTCAATGCCTTAGCAACAATATCAATGTCCATAGTTTTGCCTCTTTGAGAATTGTATTTCGATCTTACTAGAAATCTATTTGCCGCGCCAATGATTCGTTGCTGAAGGGGACTCTGTTCATGATCTCACAGTTGCGGATCAAGGACTGGTTAGAATATAGCGATATAAGAAGTAGTCTTTAGGTTATGAAGTGATCAATTAAAGCAGACTTGAACCCATTTGCGATCAGAGCCGGCTTCGATGTAATGCTGAGACGAATCTGTTCCAGTTTACGACACAACCATTTTTTGTTGAATTATCTTCTTAGGTATATTTTAAGAGAGCGACACTATCCCAAATCAGGCCGCCTTCTTGGAAGGCGGCTAGAGTATTACTTATCCCTAGAATGGAATGATGGTTTGGTAAATTCAGTCCCATCCTCTGTAATTGCGAGATATCTAATGTGATGTGTAAAAGGTGCTGTTATCGGAATATAAACCTTACCCTTATCATCAGTAAAGTACGTTTCACTTTGCATCGCTGAGTTGATTATTGATACTTTGGCATTGACTGAGGGCTTATTGTTATCAGTAACGCGCACCCAAGCACCTTGTGCTCTATCAGTAACCTGAATTCCAGCGAGAGCAGAGCCAGATAATAAAAATGCAGCAATTAGACTTAAACTTTTAATTTTTAACATAACGAACACCTTGAAATATTTATGATATGGGAATAGTTAAATGATGTAACAGCAGCCATTGTGCTGAACAAAAAACAAGGCCGCCAATTGGCGGCCTTTATTGCATAATGATTAGCCAAATATAAAGGAGTAAAGATAACCGGCACCAACTGCCATACCCAGGATCACGGTTAGAAATGCTGCAATCATTTGGTTTTTAAATATTGATTTCAACAGGATAACTTCGGTCAGACTCGCGCCGGCGCTACCGATAATCAGTGCCATTACAGGCCCTAAAGCCATGCCCTTTGCAACCAGAGCCGCACTTAAAGGGATAACCGCTTCAGCTCGAATGTATAATGGGATACCAATAACAGCAGCTACTGGAATGGCATACCAGTTACCTTCACCAGCATATTCAGCTATTAAATCTGTAGGGAGAAAGCCGTAGATGAATGCACCTAATGTGATACCCATCAACAAGTAAGGGAAAACCTGTTTGAAATCCTTCCAAGTTGAGCGCCAAATACGCATCCAACGATTGTCTTCTTCTTTTACTTCGGGAGCGCTATCGCAGCAAGATGTTGCTGCTGGGGCACTGTCACAGCATGAAGCCGCGGCCATCGCAGGAGTTGTTGAACAGCATGATGCGGTTGCTGGCTCTGGCGCGCTGTTACAGCAAGACGTTGCCGCTTGTTCTTTTTTAGAACCGCATGATGTGCCGCAGCTTGAGCTTTCAGCCTTTTCATACGCTTCTGGTTTTACATATTTGTCAAATCCCAGCTTTTCCAGCACAAAACCAGACGTCACTGCCACAATGATTGCGACAAGGAAGTAGAACACGGCTACTTTAATACCGAAGGTCACGACAAACAGGCCGATAATGACGGGGTTAAGCAGAGGGCTGGAGAATAAAAACACCATCATCGGACCAAAACCCGCCCTTGCTCTAAGCAGCCCTTTTAGGAATGGGATGGTAGAGCAGGAGCAAAATGGAGTAATAGCACCAAGCAGCGCCGCGATGATATAGCCTTTTCCCTTGCGTGAGCTCAGGATCGACTGGATTTTTTCGGGTGTTATAAACTCTTGTAGTACACCAACAAGATAGCTGATGGCTAAAAAAAGAATAATTAATTCTGTCGCTAAGAAAGCGAACATGTCTAGAGCCTCTTTGGCCATAGTTAAGATTTCAGGACTCATAATATTTATTTAACCTCTTCGTGATTGCGTTATTACTAGATATACCGAAGTATTGCTTGAATAATTTTTCTTGTCAAGCCATTATTCTAGAATAGCCGAATTAACAAATGTGCATTATTATGAGTGATAACAAAATAATCTCTAAAGCATTAAAAGTATTGGGGAAGTCTGCAAGACTATCCATTTTACACTTTTGTGAAGCATGGTAAGTCTGGTATGTCTGTGGGGAAAGGCGACTTATCTTAATTCGATTGGTGCTTTCAATATGCAGCTCACGGGTGGTAAGTTTTTGATGGCGTTTTGTGGTAGCAAATTAGTCTGGACCACCCGAAGAGCCCCTTTTGGAGAAGTGCAATTCGCTGAAGGTAAAGGAACGTGCAATTTAGCGGAAATCCATCAATAGAAGGATGTAATGACATTAATTGTAACTCAACCATTAACGGATGAAAGTTGGCATAAACTTGAAGTTAACGACTATACACATTTTTTTAAAAATGGTCGTTGTATCAGTTGCATGTTTAGCACATCGGTTTTGTAATTTTAAAAGGATTCATCATGATTGAATTAACAACTAAACAAGCAACTCAAGACGCCATTGAGTGGGCACTAATGCAAGGTCTTGCTTTAAAAATCACACCACAGTCGGCAAGTCACGTCGCTTTTAGTTTTACTCCCGCTTCAATTAATAGGAAGCGTTTTGAACATTTAAAATCAACAGTACCTCTTCTTGGTAAATTGATTCATTATGTATCTGAAAATCAGCTATTTCTACGTGAAGCCATTAGTCCGGTTGCTTCTGGAGATGCGTTTTTTGGCGCATTGTTAGGTATGCACCGTCAGATCCATAAAGGTGCACGCAAAGCGCCTCGCTTACCTCTTTTAATTATGCGCAGCGATTTTATGGATGATGCTAAAGATGGCCCCAAACTTATTGAGTTTAATGGTATCGCAGCAGGTATGGGCCCATTTGGGCAGCGAATTCACGAACTGCATCGTTACCTGCGAACTCAGTGGCCTGATACTTATGCCACTTGGTCGAGCGCTGAAGAGGGGGAGCTTATCAGCAACCCTGCGATTGAGCGACTGTCGCAAAGTATTGCTGATGCGACGTTTCAAATCAAACAAGAGTCAGGCGACGAAGGTCTCGCTGTCTTTTTAATGATTGTTCAAGCAAATGAGGATAATGTTTTTGATCAACATCTGCTAGAACTCGCACTGCAGGACAAAGGTATCAAAACGGTGAGACGGACGTTCCGTGAGTTATACGGTAAATTATCGACTGGTCAGGATGACCGATTGATATTAGAGGGTATTGGCCCTATTGACTGTGTGTATTTACGTGCAGGTTATGAATATGAAGACTATGCCGCCAGTGACATTATCAGCCGCGTATGCTGTGACGCTCTAATGCAGACTCGAGTTTTTATAGAAAAACATCGTGTGGCAGTTAATGCGACGGTCAGTCAACAGCTTGCAACGAGTAAACGAGTACAGATGTTACTTACCTCTATGAGCACAGAATCCCTTACTCAGTTTGGTTTGAAACAGGACGAAGCTCAATCGGTTAAAAACTTGTTAGGTGAAATGTTGCCTGTAAACAAAGATTCTGTGAGCTGGTCCAGTGAACATTCATCTTTAGATTGGGTACTAAAAAATCAAGGTGAAGGTGGCGGGCATTGTGTGTTCGCAGAGGATATTTTACCGACATTACAGAGGTTAAAACCTGAAGAGTATCAGGCATGGTCGTTAATGCGCCGCCTGTATCCGACCCCAAGAGCTAACACAGCCTTATTGGTGAGAAAAGGAGAGCTTTCTAAAGTGGATGATCTGATCAGTGAAATAGGTATGTTTACTGTACATATAGATGGAAAACCAGCAGTTGAAGAAGAAGGCTACGCTGGATATTTAATTCGTAGCAAGTCCTCGACGATCACCGAGGGTGGAGTTCATAGTGGGATGGGCGTATTAGATTCACTGGTTTTTGAAACTGGAGTACCCCAAAAAAACTAGCACAGAGTGGTGGCAAAGCGCGCTCTTACTGATTCGTTGGTGAATTGATCGTTCCGGTCAATAGAAATCTGTTTTTGAGATACAAAAAGTAATAGGCGGTGGCACAAACTGAAGCGAAAACTCTAAGGTTTTTTTGTGCCCATACCGACTTGGGATGATGAATTTGTAACGCACGCTTTCTGAAAAAGTATGCATGATATAAAAGCCCAGCTAGATCTTGCAAAAATTTAACCACGCTCGCTTCTTCCCGAAAACGAGCAACCATATGAGCGAGTGAGATGTCAGAACTGATATAGTCCTGAGTTGAAAATTATTAAATGTAGTCTGAACTAATACAATTAAACAGTGATATCAACATGCTTATCCGTTATTACATCTTGATCTTGCGGTTTCTCTTCTTTTATTTTTTTAACTTGAATTTTATGCAGAGCATGGGTGCTTTCTGCAAACACTTCAGGAGAAACATTATTTTTACGGTTAGAGCCTTGATACTTTATAAGTTTATGATTAACAATTTTTGCATCATTAAAGGGCTTAAAAACATAAGTTCGATTGATGAAATCGATGATCAGATGCTGACTCATATCTCCTCCTAAATCTATCTTAATTAACATTTCTAATTAATTTATCGGCATTTACTTATGTTTCTTGAGTTTTTTTGATGTAAAACATATTTTCCAGCTCAATAATATTTGTGTTAACACTAATATTATAGTTGCGTTCTACTTGTTGAGTGGAGATTATGAATAGCAATATAATAAAAATTTTTAGCGCGGTTATCTTCGCCTTTATGCTGTATTTTTTTGCCTATTTATGGCTTGCCTCAGAACAAGCTATAGCACTAGGCTTGATCTGCTTCCTGGTGATTTTATGGAGCAATAGCGCCTTACCACTTGGGGTAGTTTCACTATTCCCAATTCTGCTATTTCCTATGTTTGATTTGATGCCAACTAATGTGGTGACCAGCAATTACAGTAAATCTATTATTTTCCTTTTTATTGGAGGATTTTTATTAGCGATTGGCGTTGAAAAAACAGATCTCCATAAAGTGATTGCCAATAAAATATTGCAGATTTTCCCAAATACCGTGCGCGGCATGATTTACGCGTTAGCATTAACAGCAGGTAGCCTGAGCGCCTTTTTATCTAATACCACCAGCTGTTTATTATTAATGCCACTGGTACTGTTTTTATCCGATGACAATGCATTAAAAAAACGTTTTGCGTTAGCACTCTGCTATGGCGCCAGTATAGGAGGCATTATCACCCCAATTGGCACGCCACCGAATCTAATACTGTACGGTATATTTGATGATTTAAAACTGCAAAGCATTCCTTTTGCACAATGGGTAATGCTACTGCTTCCTTTAGCTATCATTATGTTTTTGCTACTGGGTTGGATACTTTCATGGGGAACAAAAGGTAAGAAGTTAGATAAACATCACCTGCAAATAAATAAGCCGCTCACAGTCGAGCAAAAAAAAGTGGCGACTATATTAATAAGCTTGATCCTTTTATTATTTGCCAACTCTCCGATACAACCCTACTACGCAGGATTGGGCTTGAATGAAAAAGGCATATTATTAGGTGCGGGTTTACTGCTATTTTTACCGCCGTTCAATATCCTCAATTGGCAAAATATGAAAAAGGTTCCCTTTGAAATTATCTTGTTGTTTGGTGCTGGATTTTCTATTGCAGCCGTTTTTACCAGTTCTGGTTTAGCCAACCAACTTGCGCTTTTTCTGCAAAACTTCAGCCAGCTGCCAGCGCCATTACTTATCATTTTAATCGCTTGTTTAGTTACATTTTCGACCGAAATCACCAGTAATACAGCTCTTATATCAATGATACTCCCTGTTATTTATGCACTTTCAGAGCAAAATGGTTTAGACACAAGATTACTGATGATGGTGGCAACGATTTGTGCCAGTTACGCGTTTATGTTACCGATTGCCACACCGCCCAATGCAATCGCCATGAGCAGTGGCGCAGTAAAAGTGAGCAGTATGATGAAGTATGGTCTGTTATTAAATCTACTTGGCATTCTGCTCGTTTCAATATTTGCTTATGGTTATTGGCGCTATTTTATCAACTAATCAGCGCTTTGATTTTTAAGTTGAAAACGCTCAGCATCCTGACGGAATTGCCTGTATTTATTAAGAAGTTCTGCTTTGGATAAATGCTCATCACCAAAAAAGAAACCGCCATCCGCCGCAATTTTATCATAGTGCTGTTCAAGCGAACTCAAGATAAAGTCCGCTTTTTTAAGCGTATAGGGAGTGCAGGATTGACCGTGCAGATCATCAAGCAGATCAAGTAGATTTGAACGGTAACTTTCAAGCAGATAGAGTTCTTGTAAAGCATTATCACTTGACAATGCAACTTGCCAGCAGTGATTAATTGCCTGCTGTCGAGCGATCACTTCATTACTAGCCTCTATCTCGATAAGATTGGCTAATTTGATTTGATAAGCCTGCAAAGCACTCTGTTTTTCAACTTTATATAAATCAAACAATGCATCACTGCTTAAATTGAGTGTGTTTTTCAGTAAATAATCAAAAAAGAAACGCGTTTCAAATCGCTCTATGCCATGAAATAATGGTGTCTTTAATCCATTACTATTAAAGTGCTTTGTAGGATCAAACTGATACATATAGCCAAAATCAAACAGTTTTATCTCATTTTGACCATCAAGCAGAATATTACCCGGACAGAAATCCCACTCAAATAAGCCACTGAGCTCAAGATTATTTATCGTAGAAAAAATTTGCAGGAATATCTGTCGATTTAAGATCGTTAATGGTTCCCCCATTATCCAAGGAGAAAGAATAATACCGTCTCTAAAAGAAGCAAATTGAGTATCGACAATATGTTTAAAGTTTTCCGGGTTATCTTGTTTTAGTTTTACTAAATCTCGGCGACGCTGAACTTCATTCAAAAAAGAGGTTTGCCCGTCAACGTTATTGACCAGACTAACCGGACGCTTTAATTTTAGGGTCCAGTTTTGCCCATTAAGGTGCAAATGATAAACCACCGCAGTAAGGCCTGAATTAAACGTTTCCACTACATAGCTTGAGCCAGCCGTTGTGCTTTTAAGCTGTTGTAATGTAAAAGGTAAACCTTGTAAGGTGCCAATTTCTATATTCTGTTCACTGTCGACAAATGCTTGTTGCGCTTGTTGGCGTTGCTGTTCCATGGCCTATTTTCCTTAATGATAGCAATCAGTAAAATTCTACTTAAAACAATAGCTGTTCGAATCAGTTAAAAATCTTTTGCCGTATAGATTGTCATTGTTAAGTACGACAGGTCAACGTCTATACCCATGATACCTCAAAGTGCTTTATCAGGACTCAGCTCGGAGACCAGAATAAGGCACAGCATGAGGGTAATGGTTGTTCCCTTATCGAATGCTGTAACGCAATACTGGTTTTCGAGCTGAGCCCCCGCAGGGCAAGCCAAATTGCACTCATCTGCGTCGTTATAAAATCTCAATGTAGAATAACTATACTTCAATTTTATGCCTAGCACCTAAGTACAATTTGGCTTGCTGATTTTGCATCTTGAAGTAACATGGGTATAAATATTAAAAACGCCCTCCCGATTGCGCTATCTGACTTTCGACTAAGATATTTTACGATTACTTTAATAAAGGCAAAAAAAATGCCGTTCAAATGAAATGAACGGCATTAGTAGTGAACGAGTAATTATGAATTAACTCATTTTATTAACTTACATTGCTTCTAGCAGAATCAAACCTTCAGTTCCTGCATTAAAGCTAACAGAGCCATTATTCACTGTTACGATTGAACCATCATAAGCATTACGTACGCTGCTACCATCAGCAAAATAACCCGCAACATTTACACTAACCGTTCCAGCGCCATCAAGCACAACAACCACGTTATTCACCACACCAGAAACTGGATTAGTCCAGCTACGGGCAAAGGCTTTACCGCTTGACTGACCAGAAAGCGTTGTATGCTGACCTGCACCAACGGCTGGGTTATCGCGACGGAATTGTCCAACTTTCTGCCAATGCTGATGAATCGCATTATTCGCTCGGCTCCAGTCAACACTTGAACGGCTGCCTTGGTCCGCATCACTGCCGCCGTCACCATTATAACGACCTAGTTCATCACCATAGAAAATCTGCACACCACCTGGTAATAACAGTAAAGCGGTACCAGCACGTTTTTGGCGTGAATCATCCCCATTGTAATAAACAGCTCCCGTATCATGGCTAGAGATATAGCTCAGTACATTCCAGTCTGTTGAGCTATTCACTTGCCCTGCATAACTGGCAAATTGATTCAGCATACTATCAGCACTTGCAACCATACCGTCGATTGCGCCTTTAAAGCCGAAGTTAATCACTGAATCAAAGTTAGCTGTTGTATGGATATCCGACTGACCAACACCATGTCCCCAAACTTCCGCTGTCGACCAGAAATCATCATTCCAATCCGCACCGGGTAAGCTTGGATTATTTTGACGCCACTCATTCAATGCAATCTTGGCTTGATAGTTAAGGTTTGACCAATTGTCATAGGTTACATGCTTAGCGGTATCTACGCGGAAACCATCAATACCGTAATCTTTGACATATTGAACTAACCACTCAGTGATCCAATCACGAACACGTTTAGTGCCTTGTGCCTGGTAGTTACTTAAGTAACCTTGACCGAAGGTTGCTTTGTTCGCTAAGAATGGTGGAATGCCAACCGCTTTTGTAGACTCTGTTTTAAAGTCTGGCAGATAGGCTAAACATTTAGTGAGATCATCACCACCACATGCATCATAACCAGGCAGGCCTACGCGTACCCAATCTTTACCCCACCAATTAAGCCACTTATATTCATCGCCATCATAGTTAATACTGCTGTGATAGCCAAACCAATTGCCGTCACTTGGTGTCCAGTATTCACCCGCAGTTGTTGAACCGTAGTTAAACTCATGCATATCTTTTAAGGTGTTGTAACCCGCATGGTTCATTACCACATCCATTACCACGCGAATACCTTGACTATGGGCGGTATCAACAAACTGTTTGAATTCAGCTGGCGTTCCCATATTCGCATCAAGGTTAGAGTAATCTTGCACGTAATAACCGTGATATGCGTAATGGGCAAAATCACCATCATCACCACCACCAACAAACCCATGAGCTTGTTCATACGGTGCGGTTATCCAGATAGCGTTAACACCAAGATCAGTAAAGTAACCGGCATTAAGCTTTTCAGTTAGACCGGCAATATCACCACCGTGGAAAGTACCGATATTTTTACCCGTAGCATCAACGCTTGGGCGACCATAAGAGTTATTGTTAGATGAATCACCATCTTTAAAACGGTCGGTAATTACAAAGTAGACACTTGCATTATCCCAAGTGAAATCAGATGCAGCTACTGGAGCAACTTTGGTGAAAGTAGAACATTCATTGTCACTGCTATCAGCATTTTCAGCCCATAAGCAAACTTGCATTGACTGATCGATTGCCAATTCCGCACCAATCGTAATAACCGCACCATCAGTAAAGGCAACACCATTCACAGCATCACTGCCGTCAATTGTGTAACGACCGCCTGTTACATCATCACCTGTCGCATGCAATGTCACCGTTAGGTTGTCACTTGAGAATGTGCCACCATTAGGATCAATGCTAACCTTTGCATCATCAGGTGGAACCTCACAACCATCTGTCCAACTACTCGTAGCAACATGATAGGTGCCATCACTAGCGCGCGTTAAATCATCCGTTTTGTTATTGCCACTTTCACTGAAAAGAAGATTACTTGAATCACTCTCTGTGAAGCTATAACTGAATAAGCCATCAGCAATTTCAGTCATCGCATCACCAGGCCAAACGGAGTTAGCCGTTGAACCTGCAGGTAGCGCGCTCCAATGGTGAATAGTTGGCTGATTTAATCCTTGAACACAGACACTGAAACCTGTTTCCTGTACTTCAACTTTGTTGTAAACATAAGTTTCTGTTGTACTGCCTTGTGCATTTACAGCATAAACCTGCAGCTCGACAGATTCACCGATAGTGATATCTGAGCCCACAACGATAATATCGTCATTACTGAAAACAGTTCCCTGCTTCACATCACCCGCACCAATTAAATAGCGGCTGTCTGTCACTTCAACACCATTGTAGCTTAATGTCACATTCAGGCTATCTGTCGTAAAGTCACCACTTGCAGGTGTAATAGCCAGCTCAGGTTTTGTCACGTCAGGAATTACAACGGCTTTGATTTCATAAGTAGAAGCATTTATGCTAATAGCGTAGCTAGTATAATCAGCAACCGTGAAATCTTCCGCTGGATAGTTTTCTCCCCAGCTTCCATCAGCTGTACAAGCTGAAATTTTAAAACGCGCCGGAGTCTCTTCTCCCGCAAACGCCTGATTTAGCTCATATAAGCCCGCTGCAGAATTAAATTGCAGAGGCGTTTGTCCCCAACCATTAGGCGTGCCACGTAAACACCATACAGAAGGCTCTTCTCCCGCAACGGTGATATCAACACTTGCTGTATTACTGCTAGCGCCTTGATCATCTGTTACTTGTAGTGTAACCGTCTGGCTTTTCTCAAATGTTACCGTAATAGATTCAGTTGTTGCGCCTGTGCTCCAGTTATAAGAAGCAACAGTTCCATCTGCATCACTTGAACCTGATGCACTGAAAGTAATGCTAGTGCCCGCATCCACTGTTTGCGCAGTTGCAGGAGATATAGCCGCAATTGGGGCTTGGTTGCTTGAACAGCTGGCAACAGGGGTAGCTTGAATATTTTTACTGTCACTATTAAAAGTTATCAGGTAAGTTCCAGCCGAAACAGTGTAATCCGCGCTTGGGTATGCTTCATTCCAATTGCCATAACGATCTATTTTAAAGCGAGGGTTATCACTGCCAAAAGTCTGACAAGTCTGGTATTCACTTGCAGATACATACTCTAGTGCTGTACTGGCCCAGCCATTTGGTGTGCCGCGAAAATCCCATTCTGCCTGAGCAGATAGCGAAACCGCAAACAAACCAAACAATAATGCTTTGTTCATTTTAATTCCTTTTAAAACTAAGTTAAAGCAGCAACCACAATGGTTATTGCTTGTTTAATAGGCAACAAACATCAATTTATTGGTTAATATCTATTGCTATATTGGATATACAGCAAACGCTGTATAGAGCGAAGTTAAAGGACTTCACTAAAAGATAAAGATTTTTGAAAGACGGAATAATCCGTTAAAACGACTC